>JBGUZF010000019.1:0-18171 GCA_045222795.1 Bacteroidales bacterium | reverse complement strand
GTAATCGATATCTCTTAACGGAAAAGTAAGGGAAAAATTGTGCGGGAAGAAAAAAAACAGGTAATCATCGGGGTAAAGG
Organism: Bacteroidales bacterium; assembly: GCA_045222795.1. Lineage (GTDB taxonomy): Bacteria > Bacteroidota > Bacteroidia > Bacteroidales > P3 > Colimorpha. Next base: position 18,092 of record JBGUZF010000019.1, on the reverse strand, counting down.
TTTTTTTTCGTATCTTTGCATTTTATTTGTACGTGTGGTAGAGTATAGGAAGCACATATTAGACAATGGGTTGACGGTGTTGACGCACGAGGCCTGGGACACGCCCCTGGCTACGGTGAACACGCTGTACAATGTGGGCTCGCGCGACGAGGAGCCGCAGCGTACGGGCTTCGCCCACCTGTTCGAACACCTGATGTTCGGCGGCACCAAGAGGGTGCCCGACTTCGACAGGGTGGTGAGCTCGCTGGGGGGCGACAACAACGCCTACACCAACTGTGACTTCACGAACTACTATATCACCGTTCCTGCCGAGGGCTTGGCGACGGCCCTGATGCTCGAAGCCGACAGGATGACGGACCTCGACATCAGCCAGAAGGCCCTCGAGGTGCAGCAGAGGGTGGTGACCGAGGAGTACAACCAGCGCTACAGGAACCAGCCTTACGGCGACGTGTGGCTGCTGCTGAGGCCGTTGTGCTACAAGGTGCACCCTTACCGCTGGCCGACCATAGGGGCCGACATAAGGCATGTGGGCGAGGCTACGCTGGAGGAGGTGCGCGCCTTCCACGAGCGCTACTACCGGCCCGACAACGCCATAGTGGCTGTGGCGGCGCCGATGACGCACGACGACCAGCTGAAGCTGGTAAATGGGGAATTCGGAAAGATTATTGACGAGCGGAGGCTTGTCAAGACGCCGTTGCCGGTGGAGCCGGAGCAGAGGGAGCGACGCGAGCTGAGGGTGCAGAGGGCTGTGCCTACGCCGATGGTGTATATAGTGTGGCCTATGTGGGACCATGAGGACCGGCGGTTCCGCGTGTGCGACCTTATCAGCGACATCCTGGGCAACGGCACCAGCAGCAGGCTGTACCAGCGGCTGGTGAGGGAGCGCGGCCTCTATGTGGAGGCCGACGCCTGTATCAGTGGCGACGCAGGGCCGGGCCTGATGGTGATGAGCGGCAAGGTGGCCGAGGGGGTGAGCACCGAGGAGGCATTGGCGGCCTTGAGAGAAGAGGCCAGGAAGTTGGCCGACGAAGGAGTGTCGGACTACGAGCTGAGGAAGGTGCAGAACAAATACGAGAACACCTTCGTGTACAGTCAGTACCGCGCCGCCGACAGGGCGCAGGCGCTGTGCTACTACACCTGGCTGGGCGACACCGAGCTGGTGAACCGCGAGCCTGAAGAATACCGCCGCATAACGGCGGCCGACATACAAAAGACGGCGCAGGAGCTCTTTGTGCCGCAGAAGGAGAATATACTGTATTATGAGAAGTTAAGAAGTTAAGGAGTTAAGAAGTTAAGAAGTTAAGGAGTTAAGAAGTTAAGGAGTTAAGGAGTTAAGAAGTTAAGGAATGTTTGAATATGAAGTTTAGATTTTTGATTTTGCTATTGGTGGCTTTCACCTTTCACCTATCACCTCTCACCTTGCAGGCGCAGACGGTGAGCGGGACGGTGACGGACAAGAGCACCGGTGAGACGCTGATAGGCGCTACGGTGCTGGATGTGGCCAGCGGCAAGGGTACGGTGACCAACGTCTACGGACGTTTCACGCTGACGCTGAAGAAAGAGGCCGCCGACCTCAAGGTGAGCTTCATCGGCTACCAGCCGCAGTATTTCCATATTGACCTGAAGGGCGACGCGAAGTTGAACGTTGCTCTGGAGTCGGCCTTGGAGCTTCAGGAGGTGACCATCACCGCCGACAGGATCAGCAGTCCGAAGGTGAGCCAGATGAGTGCCATCGAGGTGCCTGTGGAGCAGATCAAGCTGGTGCCTGTGATGTTCGGCGAGGCCGACGTGCTGAAGGCCATACAGCTGCTGCCCGGTGTGCAGAGCGGCACCGAGGGCACCAGCGGCATATACGTGCGCGGCGGCGGTCCCGACGAGAACCTCTTCCTGCTCGACGGCATACCGCTGTACAACGTCAACCACCTGGGCGGCTTCTTCTCGGCCTTCAACAGCGACGCCCTGAAGAACGTGACCCTCTACAAGGGCAGCTTCCCGGCGCATTTCACGGGCCGTATCTCGAGTGTGCTCGACATCACCACCAACAACGGCAACGACAAAGAATGGCACGGGAGTGGCTCGATAGGCCTGTTGGCCGCCAAGCTGAGCGTCGAAGGACCCCTCATCAAGGAGAAGACCACCGTGAGCCTCTCGGCGCGCCGCACCTACGGCGACCTGCTGGTACAGCCCACGCTGATGGTGGCCGCCAGCCAGATTGACGGCATGAAGCGTCTCAACGCGGGCTATTACTTCTACGACCTCAACGCCAAGGTGACGCACAAGATCAGCGACAGGAGCCGCCTGTACGGCACCTTCTATATGGGTGACGACAAGGTGTACCTGCGCACCAAGATCGGCGAGAGTGGCGACGACAGCTACAGCGAGTGGCTCAAGCTGGGCTACAACTGGGGCAACCTGGCAACAGCCGTGAGGTGGAACTACGAGCTGACCCCCAAGCTGTTCATGAACCTCTCAGGTTCGTATACGCGTTACCGCAACGACCTCGACATCGGGGCCGAGACGGAGATGCACTACGGCTACCACAACAGTCAGACCGAGACGCAGGAGATAGACATGAGCTACAACAGCGGCATCCACGACCTCTCGGCGCGCGCCGACTTCGACTATACGCCCACCCCCGAGCACTGCATTAAGTTCGGCGGCTGGTTCACGCATCATATCTTCACCCCCGAGGTGATGGGCGCCAAGGTGTCGTTCAGCGATGCCGACACCGCCGTGAGTCAGGACACCACCTTCGGCGAGAGCAAGGTGAGGGCCGAGGAGATGGTGCTGTATGTGGAGGACGACTGGTCGATCACCGAAGCCTTGAAGGTCAACGTCGGTGTGGCGCTGAGCGGCTTCGCGGTGCAGGGCACCTTCTACCCCTCGGTGCAGCCGAGGTTGAGCGGCCGCTTCATGGTGACCGACGACATATCGGTGAAGGCCGGATACAGCTATATGACGCAGTACCTGCACCTGCTGTCGAGCAGCAACATAAGCCTGCCGACGGACCTCTGGGTGCCTGTGACGGCGAGGATAGCGCCGATGACCAGCCACCAGGTGGCCATGGGTGTGTTCTACTCGTGGAAGAGTCTGGTGGACTTCAGCGTCGAGGGCTACTACAAGAGTATGGACAACCTGATGGAATACAAGCCCGGCAGCTCGTTCTTCGGCACCAGCGCCAACTGGGAAGACAAGGTCTGTCTGGGTCGTGGCTGGGCCTACGGCGTCGAGTTCCTGGCGCAGAAGAGCGTGGGCAAGATCACCGGCTGGGTGGGCTACACCTGGAGCCGCACCTGGCGCCAGTTCGACCATCCCGGCGAGGAGCTTAACGGCGGCGAGCCTTTCCCGGCCAAGTACGACAGGATACACGATGTGTCGCTGACCTTGCAGTATCGTCCCAACGAGAGGTTCGACTTCGGCCTCACGTGGGTATACAGCACAGGCAACACCGCCACGCTGGCCTTCCACAGGATGGAGACCAACGCCTATGACAATTACTACTACGGCTATTACGGTGTGGACTTCGTGGAGCAGCGCAACAACTACCGCCTGCCGTCATACCACAGGATGGACGTGAGCTTCAACTTCCACCGCAAGTTCACGCATGGCAGCCGCACCATCAACATCAGCGTCTACAACGCTTACAACCGGCAGAACCCCTTCGTCATATACCCCAGCACCAACTACTACTCGGACGGCAGCTCCAGGACTGTGCTCATGCAGCGCTCGCTGTTCCCCTTGCTGCCTTCGATAGCGTACACCTATAAATTCTAAATGGCCATGAGAAACAAGATATATATGATGCTCGTCGCCGCCCTGCTGGTGGCCGGATGCGAGAAAGAGATACCCCTCGATGCCGACGGCATAGAGCCCAAGGTGGTGGTGAACGGCACTGTGGAGGAAGGCAGTCCGCTGAATGTGCGCCTCACCTACAGCCGACTCATCTTCGGCTGGCATGACGCCGATGAGGACTACACCTTCGACGTGATAAACAACGCCACTATGGCTGTGAAGGTCAACGGCACCGAATATAGCGGCACTCTGGCGCCTGACAGCGGCGACTACCAGTTCGCCTACATCCCCCAGGAGGGCGACAAGATAGACCTCACGGTCAAGGTGCCCGGTCACGAAGACCTGACGGCCAGCACTGTGGTGCCTAGGAAGCCCGTGCTGTCGGACATGCGCGCCTCGCAGCGCAACACCGGTGATCAGGAGGTGCAAATAGATGTGCGCTTCAAGCTCACAGACCCCGCCTCGGAAACCAACTACTACAGGATGCGGGTATATATGTACGACACAGTGGTGTACCGGTATGCCGACTACAATGGCGACACCGTAACAGAGGTCTACGGCGGTGAGCCCTTGAGGATCAGCTTCTCGTGCAACGACGCGGCGATAAGTCCGATGGGTATCAACGACATCAGCATCGACGAGGATGTGACCTACGGCACGCTGTTCTTCACCGACAACGCCCTCAACGGCGAGACTCACGAGATACACATGAATTTCCTGCAATGGAACGGTGGCTACTGGGAGAAGGACGACGTCACCACGCACAAATATGTAGAGGTGGAGATTGTAGGCATGACGCGCGACCGCTTCCTGTATGAGCAGAGCATCGATGCCGCCGGCCAAGAAGACGACCTGGGCCTCTTCCAGGAGCCCGTTCAGGTGCATTGCAACATGGAGGGCGGCATAGGTATCTTTGCCGGTACTGCCGCTGGCAGGCTGAAAGCGGAAATTGCGGAATGAAGAAGGTGTTGATAGCTGACCGCACGCACGACGTGCTCGAGGAGCGCCTCAAGGAGGCCGGCTTCGAGGTACGTGTGGAGCCGCAGCACGACTACGAGTCGCTGGTGCAGGCCGCACAGGGCTGCGACGGCTTGGTGGTGCGCAGCAAGGTGATTATCGACAAGGCCTTCATCGACAGGGTTCCCTCGCTGCGCTGCATAGGCAGGGTAGGGGCCGGAATGGAGACCATAGATGTGGACTATGCCGAGAAGAAAGGTGTGCGCTGCCTCAATTCGCCCGAAGGCAACCGCGACGCTGTGGGCGAGCATACCGTAGGATTGCTGCTGGCGTTGCTCGACAACATAGCGCGTGCCGATGCCGAAGTGCGGAGAGGGTTGTGGCAGAGAGAGGCCAACAGAGGCTATGAGCTGGGTCCGCTGACGGTGGGCATCATAGGTTACGGCAACATGGGCCAGGCCTTCGCGCGGCGCCTGTCGGGCTTCGGATGCAAAACGGTAGTGTACGACAAATACAAGGAGATAGGGAGTCTGGAGGATGTGCAGAGGGAGGCCGATGTGGTGAGTTTCCATGTGCCGCTGACCGACGAGACGCGCCATTATCTCAACGATTCCTTTGTTGCCGCCATGAGGAAGCCCTTCTTCCTGCTCAACACCTCGCGCGGCGCTGTGGTAGACACCGCGGCGCTGGTGAGGGGTTTGGAGAGCGGCAAGGTGCGCGGTGCGGCCCTCGACGTGCTGGAGAACGAAGACATGACTAAAGACGGCATACAGCTCTCGGAGGTCAACGCGCAACTCGCGACGTACAACGTAGTCTTCACGCCGCATGTGGCGGGATGGACTGTGGAGTCGAGATACAAGCTGGCCGCCGTGCTTGCCGACAAGATAATTGACGTGTTAAAATGATAATAGTAGGAAACAGCATAGTGAGTGACGACATCGCCGACAAGCGCTTCGGCTGCGACCTGGCGGTCTGCAGGGGAGCCTGCTGTGTCGACGGCGACAGCGGTGCCCCGCTGCTGGAAGACGAGGTGGCGAAGATAGAGGCCGTGCTGACCGAGGTGCTGCCCCTGATGACCGACGAAGGCCGTGCAGCAGTAGAGACGCAGGGTGTGGCTGTGCGCGACAAAGAGGGCGACCTGGGCACACCGCTCATCGACGGAGGAGCCTGTGCCTATATAACCTACAGTCCCGAGGGATGCGCGCTGTGTGCGCTGCAGGGACACTACAAGCCGGTGAGCTGTCACCTGTACCCGATAAGGGTGGAGGACTACGGCGAGTTCACGGCGGTGAACTATCACGAGTGGGACATCTGCCGCTGTGCCAGAGGCAAGGGTGAGCCGTTGTACAAATACCTGAAAGAGCCGCTGGTGCGCCGTTTCGGCAACGAGTGGTACGAAGAATTATTGGAACAGATAAAACTAAGAGAGACAAATGGATAAAAAGAAACAGGCCTGGCTGGTCATAATCTTCGTGGCCGCCATCATCGTAGTGGACCAGATAGTGAAAATACTGGTGAAGACCAACATGCAGATCGGTGAGGACATACCGCTGATAGGCGAGTGGTGCCGGTTGCATTTCATCGAGAACGAAGGCTTCGCCTTCGGGACCAAGTTCGGCGGTGTGGTAGGCAAGTACATCCTGACGTCGATACGTCTGGTGGCTTCGGGACTTATCATCTGGTATATCGGCCGCATGATAAAGCGGGGCACGCGCACGTCGCTCATCATGGCCTTCGCCATAGTGCTTGCCGGCGCCATAGGCAACCTGATAGACAGCCTTTTCTACGGCCTCATCTTCAACGCTCCCAACTACGAGATTGCCACACTCTTCCCTCCCGAAGGAGGCTATGCCCCGTTGTTCCTGGGCAGGGTGGTCGATATGTTCTATTTCCCTCTGTTTGAGTTCGATTGGCCGATGTGGGTACCTCTCGTCGGCGGAGAACACTTCGAATTCTTCAGCGCCATCTTCAATGTGGCTGATTCTGCGGTCACAATAGGCGTCGTATGGCTCTTGGTAGAATATTTTTTCATTGAGCCAAAATATTCAAAATCAGAGAAGACGGAAGAAGGGAAGTCGGAGGAGTGAAAAAATATTTTGCCAGTTTGCAAAATGTTTGTACTTTTGCACTCCGAAATAAGCGATGGCGTCGTAGCTCAGTTGGTAGAGCGAAGGACTGAAAATCCTTGCGTCACTGGTTCAAATCCAGTCGATGCCACCACAAAGAAGAAGGAGACTCAATTGAGTCTCCTTTCTTTTTATGTCATTCCATGATCAGCAGTTTGCGTGCCGGGAAGTTGCCAACTCTCACAAGGTAAACGCCGGGCTGCGGGATGCAGGGATCCACCTCGCGTCCCACAGCGTCGTAAACATGTAGCGGCCACCGCTGTGTGTCCACCGTGATGCATCCGTTCTGCACGCGTATGACGATACCATAAGATTCATTGGTTAAGATGCCATCATGACAGGTGCTGTCGACGACGAAATAGGCTGTGAGGGTGGTGTCGGATACTACGGTGATAATTCGCGGGTTGGTGGTGTCGCCATCCATCCAGTGGTCGAAAGCGAAGCCTTCATACGGATAGGCTGTCAGCGTCGCCGTGCTGCCGTCGACATAAATCCCGTCGCCGTCGACATATCCCATCGTGGGGTCGTCGCTCAGCAGGGTGACGGTGTAGGTGGTGGCTTCCTCGTGGGCGAAGATGGCCGTCAGCGTGGTGTCTTCCGTCACGGTGATTTGTAGCGGGTTGTCGGTGGAGCCGTTGCTCCATTGGAGGAACAGGCAGCTGTCGGCGGGGATGGCTGTCAGGGTGGCGACTGAGTCATTCTCATAGTAGCCGCTGCCGGTGACGGTGCCGAGCGTCGAGTCGGACGGTGTTGCGATAACATGACTGTAGAGGCCGTGAATTTCAGCTATATAGTTGACTAACGAATGCTGCAAGAAGCCCCAGTAGGTGGGCAACTGATTGCTGCTGAGCTTCTTGGTGGAGGATATCTCCATGGTGAGTTCGAGGCATTTATTGTAGTAGTTGAAGTAGTCCTGTCGGCCGCCGGTTATGACGTACCAGTCGCCGCCAGCGGTGTAGCCGCAACTGTAGGTGTCGTTGAAATGGTTGTTGTTGTAGATGCGTGAGGTGTCTACAAAACGTCTACAGACATCTTGCCACCAGGCAATCTTGGGGTGTGGGTTCTGGGCGGAGGTATAGCTGTCCCAGGGGTAGTTCATCACCTCGGCACCGCCATGGAGGTTGGCGCTGAGACGGAAACGGTGGCTGTCGACATAGGCAATCATCACCTGATTCTCCTGCTGAAGGGCGGGTTTGGCGCCGCTGAAGGGGTTGGGGTAGTTGCGGTTCAGGTCCACGCCGTTGGCGTTGTAGCGGCGAGCGTTCTGTATGGAATTGTCACTGCCATAGTAGGTGCCGTCGGGATTGGCAAGGGGATTGATGCAGATTAGGGTGGTGTTCATAAGGTTGGTGTACTGCGGGTTGCTGCCGTAACCGTGCAACAGCGTGTCTATGAGGCGCAGCATCATCACGTAGCCTGTCACCTCGTCGCCGTGAATGGTGGAGGAGTAGAAGAACTGTGGTATGGTGGTGTCGGTATGGTTGGCGGTGAGCTCCATGCTGAGTATGAGGCGACCGTTGACGGAGGTGCCTATGGTGTCGAGTCGGCAAAGGGTGGGGTAGTCGGTGGCCCACTGCTGCATCATCTCTACGTATACGGAGTAGGTGGGGTAGCGGTCCCAGCTGGCCATCTGGGCAACGGTGGTGGCCATTGTCAACGCTTTGGGCTCGGGTTCCTCCACCGGCGGGAAGGCGTCGGGACGGAGCCTGACCTGGGCCTGGGAAGGTGAGAGGTGAAAGGTGAGAGGTGAAAGTAAGAGTGCTATTAATAATGCTTTTTTCATTTTTTAGTTTTTATTTACGAGATGCAAAAGTACTAAAAATAATTCACGTGGCAATATTTTTTACACTTTTATCGTTATTAAAACCACTATGAGCCGCATTCTTGTTGTCGACGACGAAGAGGACCTCTGCGAGATACTGCGCTTCAATTTTGAGGCGGCAGGCTTTGAGGTAGACACGGCGCACAGTGCCGAAGAGGCATTGCCGCTGTGTGGTGGTGGCCGTTATGTGTTGCTGCTGCTCGACGTGATGATGGACAAGATGTCGGGCTTCGAGATGGCGCAGAAGCTGCGTGCCGAGGGCGACAACACACCCATTATCTTCCTCACTGCCCGTGATGCCCACGACGACCAACTGCAGGGCTTCGGCGTCGGTGCCGACGACTATATCGCCAAGCCCTTCTCCTTCGACACCGTGCTGGCGCGGGTGAAGGCGGTTTTGAGGAGATCTAGTGCAACTAGTATCACTAGTGCGACTAGTCTCACTAGACGCGAGCACCTCATCCTCGAGCTCTTCCGCCAGCATCCTGGCCGTTTCTTCACGCGTGAGGAGATCCTCGAGGCCGTATGGCCCGACGACACGCTGGTGGGCGAGCGGTCGGTGGACGTGCATATAGCCCGTCTGCGCAAGAAGCTGGGTGCCGAAGGGCAGCGTATTGTGAACAAAACAGGTTTTGGCTATGGATTGGTCTGACATAATACTGATAGTGCTTGTGGTGGCCATCCTGGTGCTGTATATACGCCTGATGGTGAAGAACAGACGTCTGCGTCAGATGGCCGACGAGGCCAACCGTCTGCGCTGCGAGGCCGAGGCTGCATGGCAGCGCAACCGTCAGCTGAAGCAGGAGATGACCTCCAACATAGCCCATGAACTCAAGACCCCTGTGGCCTCCATACGAGGCTATCTGGAGATACTTCTCTCCGGCAAGCCCGTCGACGAAGAACGCCGCCACCATTATATAGAGCGCAGCTATCGTCAGACGCTGCGGTTGAGTGACTTGATACAGGATGTGTCGCTCATCAACAAGATGGAGGAGAGTGCCGACCTCTTCCCGCGTGCCGAGGTCGACGTGAGGCAGGTGGTGCAGGAGGCTGTTGATGAGTTGGCCGACAAGTCGGCAGCGGCAGGCATAAGCATCGAGAATACCCTGCCGGCGATGCCCATGATGGGTAACCACGAGTTGCTCTATGCCGTTTTCCGCAACCTCATGGAGAACTCCATAGCCTATGCCGGCGAGGGTATCAGTATCATTATTGAAACTTACGAACCTGCGAAGAGTGCTACCCACTACCCACTACCCACTACCCACTATTTCATTCATTATTATGACACCGGATGCGGTGTGCCCGACGAATACCTGTTGCGCCTCTTCGACCGCTTCGTGCGCATCGGCGAGGGCCGTTCGCGCTCGGACGGCGGCACGGGGTTGGGACTCAGCATCGTCAAGCACGCTGTGCTCTTCCATGGGGGCGAGATATACGCCAAAAACCGTCCCGAGGGCGGCCTCGAGTTCTTCCTTTCACTGAAAAAACAATGATCTATGCATAAGACACCGATACAGATACGCTTCAACGACGTCGACCAGATGGGGCATGTCAACAATGCCGTCATCATGGAGTATTTCGACCTGGGCAAGGATGCTTTCTTCTCCTCGCACGGCGTGCCGCCCACCAAGGGCGACTTCACCATCATGGTGGTGCACTATGAGGTTGACTTCAAGGCGCAGATACGCTACCACGACCGGATAGAGGTCACCACCGAGGTGGAGAAGATAGGCAACAAGAGCCTCACCGTCATGCAGCGTGTTGTGAATACAGAGACAGGCACCGTCTGTGTGGAGTGCCGCACGGTGATGGCTGGCTACCGCCGCAGCACCAGCAGCTCGGAGGTCATACCTCCCGAAGTACGCGAATGGCTTACCCGATAAAATGTAGAACCTTGCTATGGATATCCTCTCAAAGATAGCACTCTCCTTCACCGCCGGACTCGGCAATGCCTCCCTGCGGCGTCTTGTCGACCTCTATCCCGACGATGATATCTTCGCCCTTCCCTTGTCGGAGCTGAAGGCGGCCTTCGGCACACACAAGAGTATTATCGAGAATATCCGCAGCAAGAGTACCTTCGTCCGTGCCGAAGAGGAGCTGCGCTTCTGCGAGAGCAACAAGATACGCCCGCTTTTCTTCACCGACCCCGACTATCCCGCCCGGCTCAACAGTCCCGAGACCGACGACTGTCCGGCGCTGCTCTATTGTCTAGGCTCGGCCGACCTCAACCCTGAACGGTCGGTGGCTGTCGTGGGTACCCGTCGCGCCACATCCATGGGGCATGACAATACCGCCCAGCTGGTGCGGGAACTGAAGCCTTACGCCCCTCATATCATCAGCGGCCTCGCCTATGGTATCGACACAGCAGCCCACACTGCCGCTCTCGACCAAGAGTTGCCAACGGTGGCTGTCCTCGGTCATGGGTTGGACCGCATTTATCCTGCTGCCAACAGGCCGTTGGCCAAACGCATCCTCGAGAGTGGGGGAGCCTTGGTCACCGAATACCCGTCGGGTACGGCCATCAACCCGCGTCTCTTCCCGGCCCGCAACCGTATCATCGCCGCCTTGTCGGATGCTACGGTGGTTGTCGAAGCCTCCGATAAAGGTGGCGCCCTCATCACCGCCGCCATCGCCAACAGTTACCACCGCGAGGTGTTTGCCGTTCCCGGACGCTTGAACGACACCTACTCCAGAGGGACCAACAACCTCATAGCCACCAACCGTGCACTATTGGTCAGTAGCGCCCGTGATATGGCCTTCCAGCTCGGCTGGCCTATCGAAGGCGAGCAGCTGGCCCTTGGTGAGATGAAAGCAGAAGAGCCGCTCACAGCCGACGAGAAACGTGTGGTGGAGAAGCTGACAGAGAACGACCATCTGACGCTTGACGAGCTGGCCTCCCTCGCGGGTATTTCTCTCGCACGTGCAGCGTCGGCCCTCTTCAACTTAGAGATGGCTGGCCGCATACATACCCTCCCGGGTCACAAATACCAATTGATTCATTGACGCATCGCGTCCAACTCGGCCTTTAGATACTGGCCGGTGAAGTTGTCCTTCTGCTGTGCTAATTCTTCGGGAGTGCCGGCGAAAGTTATTTGTCCTCCGGCGCGTCCGCCGTCGGGACCTAGGTCGATGACCCAGTCGGCGACCTTGATGACATCCATGTTGTGCTCGATGACGAGGACGCTGTTGCCGCGATCGACGAGCTTCTGCAGCACGCCGAGAAGGATGCGGATGTCCTCGAAATGTAGGCCTGTGGTGGGTTCATCGAGAATGTAGAGCGTTTTGCCGGTATCGGTGCGCGAAAGCTCTGTGGCGAGCTTCACGCGCTGCGCTTCGCCGCCGCTGAGTGTTGTGCTCTGCTGGCCGAGGGTTATGTAGCCGAGACCTACGTCCTGCAGGGCAAGCAGCTTGCGCCGCAGCTTGGGATGGGCGTCGAAGAACTCGACGGCCTCGTTGACGGTCATGTCGAGCACGTCGGCGATGGACTTGCCTTTATATCTTATTTCTAAAGTCTCGCGGTTGTAGCGTTTGCCGCCGCAGACCTCGCACTGCACGTAGACGTCGGGCAGGAAGTTCATCTCGATGGTGCGCAGGCCGGCGCCCTTGCAGTGCTCGCAGCGGCCACCGCTGACGTTGAAGCTGAAACGGCCGGGCTTGTAGCCGCGTATGCGTGCCGATGGCAGCTCGGCGAAGAGGCGGCGTATGTCGTCGAAGAAGCCCGCATAGGTGGCGGGGTTGCTGCGCGGCGTGCGGCCGATGGGGCTCTGGTCGATCTGGATGACTTTGTCGATATGCTCGATGCCCTCGATGCTGCGGTAGGGCAGAGGTGTGCGGAGCGAGTGGTAGAAATGCTGGCTGAGGATGGGCTGGAGGGTGTCGTTGATGAGGGTCGACTTGCCGGAGCCCGAGACGCCCGTCACGCAGACGAAGAGACCGAGCGGCAGGTCGAGGTCGACGCCCTTGAGGTTGTTGCCCGAAGCACCCTTCAGGAGGATATGCTCGCGACCGACATTAATCCGTCTCTCCGGCAGGGCGATGTCGCGTTGGCGCGAGAGGTAGTCGAGGGTGACGCTGGGTTTATGCTTGGCCAGCACCTTGTCGGTTACTTCTCCTGCGAAGAGTATCTTGCCCCCGTGCACTCCGGCGCCGGGACCGATGTCGACGAGGTAATCGGCGGCAAGCATCATGTCGCGGTCGTGCTCGACAACGATGATGCTGTTGTCCAGGTCGCGCAGCTGCTTGAGGCTCTCGATGAGGCGCTGGTTGTCGCGCTGGTGCAGGCCGATGCTGGGCTCGTCGAGGATATAGAGGACGTTGGTGAGCTGCGAGCCTATCTGTGTGGCCAGGCGTATGCGCTGCGCCTCGCCACCGGAGAGACTCTTGGCGCTGCGGTTCATCGAGAGGTAGCCCACGCCCACGTTGTTGAGGAACGACAGACGCTTGAGTATCTCGTTGAGCACCTCGTGCGCCACCTTGCTGTCGCGCTCGTCGAGCTGTGGTTCCAATGCCCGCAGCCATTCCTCAAGCTCCAGCAGGTCCATGTCGGCCAACTGGCCGATGTTCTTGTCGAGGATGCGGAAGGCGAGGCTCTCGGCCTTCAGACGATGCCCGTGACATTCGGGGCAGGGCACGGTGTTCATGAAGCTCGCCGCCCACTTCTGCAGGCTGGCGGGACTCTCGTCGCCGGCCATCTCGGTGATATAGTTCACGATGCCCTGGAACTCGCTGAGGTAGCCCGGGTCTTCGGGGTCCTCGATGCCGGCGAAATGGTTGCTGCCGTAGAGGATGGCGTTCATGGCCTCCTCGCTGATGGCCTCCACAGGGTCGTCGAGCGTGAAGTCGTAGTGCTTGCCCATGAGCTCCAGCTTGCGGTAGACGTAGTTGGACGACGAGTATTTTCCCAGCACCTCGATGGCACCGTCGCGGATGCTCTTCTTGGGGTTGGGGATGAGCTTATGCATGTCTATCTGCGCCACCTCGCCGAGACCGTTGCAATGGGGACAGGCGCCGTAGGGCGAGTTGAACGAGAAGGTGTTGGGCTCCGGCTCAGGGTAGGAGAGGCCGCTGTCGGGGTCCATCAGCATGCGGCTGAAATAGCGTATGCTGCCGTCCTCGTTGTTCAGTATCATCAGGATGCCCTTGCCTTGCCGGAAAGCCGTCTGGACGGCTTCGCGGAGACGTGTGGCATTGCGGTTGGCACGCAGGCGGTCGACCATCAGCTCGATGTCGTGCACCTTGTAGCGGTCCACCTGCATCTTGTAGGTTATTTCTTTTATTTCCCCGTCCACTCTTACTTTCAGGAAGCCTTTCTTGGCCACCTGTTCGAAGAGCTCGCGGTAGTGACCCTTGCGGCCTTTCACCAGCGGGGCGAGAATCATGATGTCGCTGCTGCCGTATTCCGAAGTGATTATCTCGAGTATCTTCTCTTCGCTGTATTTCACCATCGGCTTGCCGCTGACGATACTGTAGGCCTTGCCGATGCGGGCGTAGAGCAGGCGCAGCAGGTCGTAGGTGTCGGTCAGCGTGCCCACTGTCGAGCGCGGGTTGTTGTTGGTGCTCTTCTGCTCGATGGAGATGACAGGCGAGAGACCCTCGATGAGGTCTACGTCGGGACGCTCCATATTGCCGATGAAGTGGCGGGCGTAGGCTGAGAAGGTCTCCATGTAGCGGCGCTGTCCTTCGGCATGGATGGTGTCGAAAGCCAGCGACGACTTGCCGCTGCCGCTCAATCCGGTAAACACCACCAGCTTGCCTCGCGGAATCTCCAAGTCGACATTCTGCAGGTTGTGCTCGCGGGCACCCAGTATCTTTATTTTCCCGTCGTCGGTCATAGTCTCTCAATCACCGTGGTGTCGTGCTTCCCTTTGACGATGGTGTTGTATTCGGTGCCTTTCTTGGTGGGTATCTTCACCGTGTAGGTGTTGCCGGCCTTGTTCTTCAGTTTGTCGGTGGTGATCCAGGGGTTGAGTGTGCGCAGCATCTTGTAGCTCGTGCCGTTGTCTTTGGCGAACTGCACAAGGTCGACGTTCTGCCCAGAGAGTTCCACCTCGGTGGTGGGCACTTCGGGGTAGGTGTCGCAGCGGCGCACATAGTAGCCGTAGTCCTGCGGATGCTGCATGATAAGTTTGAGGGCGAGGATGCGGAAGACGTAGCGCTGGGTCTCGCGGTTGAGGTAGAGGTCGTAGTAGCTGCGTTGCTGCTGGTTGTTGAGTCGGCGCTCCATGCCGTTCTCGCCGCAGTTGTAGGCTGCTGCCGCCTCGGTCCAGCCGCCGAACTGCGCCTTCATGGACTTGAGGTAGCGGCAGGCAGCGTGCGTCGAAGCCTCCAGGTTGTTGCGCATGTCTATCTCGTCGCTTATCTCCAGCCCGTATTTCTGGCCTGTGGCCTTCATGAATTGCCACCAGCCCTGTGCGCCTGCCGGCGAGGTGACGCATTGCAGGCCGCTCTCTATGACGCAGAGGTACTTCATATCCTCGGGCACACCTTCTTCGCGGAGGATGCGCTCGATGGTGGGGAAATAGCGTGTGGCGCGCTTGATGTTGAAGAGGGTGTTCGACTGGTAGTACATGTTGGAGACCAACTCGCGGTCCAAGCCTTCGCGCACATAGTAGATGTTTAGCGGCACCCGTTCGCCGCAGAACGTGAGGCTGTCGGGGATGGAAGGGGCGTAGATGCGGTAGTCGGCCCGTATGGCGCGGGCATGCAGCTCTTCGCTCTCCTCCTTGCGGGTGGCGAAAATAAAGGCTTCCCCGGCGATAGCCAACGAAGCCAGTATGATGGCGATGATGCTTAGCTTTTTCATATAATCTCCTGCACTATCAGTCGGGCTACCTCTTGTTTGCTCATCAGGGGACTTTCTTTCTTCTTCCCGTTGCGGGCGATGATGGTCACCTTGTTGGTGTCGACGCCGAAGCCGGCGCCTGCGTCGCGCAGCGAGTTGAGGACAATATAGTCGAGGTTCTTCTTCTCCAGCTTGTGCTGGGCGTTGGCCTCCTCGTTGTCGGTCTCGAGGGCGAAGCCCACGAGGGTCTGTTTATCGGTCTTCATGCCGCCGAGGGTGGCCAGTATGTCGGGGTTCTGCACCAGGTCGAGGTGCATGCCTGCGTCGCCCTGCTTCTTCAGCTTGTGGTCGGCGCATTCGGCGGGACGGTAGTCGGCTACAGCTGCCGAGAGGATGGCGCCGTTGCAGCGGGGGAACACCTCGGTGGCGGCGGCATACATCTCGCGGGTCGATTCAACGTGTGTGACATGTACCAGCGGATGGTCGAACTTCAACGCTGTAGGGCCTGCCACCAGTTCCACCTCAGCACCTGCATCGGCCAGGGCCTGTGCCAGTGCGAAGCCCATCTTGCCGCTGCTGTAGTTGCCTATGAAGCGCACCGAGTCGATGCGTTCGTAGGTTGGACCTGCGGTGACAAGCCACTTCTGAGTGGAGAGTGGAGAGTGGAGAGTGGAGAGTGCGGCTTCTACTATTTGCTCTGGTTCCGCCATGCGGCCCATGCCGCTTACGCCGCAGGCCAACTCGCCCTCCTCGGGGCCTACCATGCGTATGCCCCACTCTTTGAGTGTAGCGATGTTGCGCTGCACGGCGGGGTGGGCCCACATCTCGCAGTTCATGGCCGGCGCTATGACTACGGGCTTGCCCGAGAAGGCCAGCAGCAGGGTGCTCAAGGCGTCGTCGGCGATGCCCGAGGCTACCTTGCCTATGATGTTGGCCGTTGCGGGAGCCACCACCAGCATGTCGCCCCAGTCTTTGAGCGACACATGCTCGGTGCGGCCCGAGGCAAAGAGGTCGCTGTAGAGCGCGTTGCCCGAGACCGTTTCGAGGGTGACCCTCGTGACGAACTCCAGCGCGTGCTCGGTGGCGGCGCAGCGCACCTCGTGGCCAGCCTTCTTCAGCAGGCGCACCAACTCGGGCGCCTTGTAGGCCGCTATGCCTCCCGTTATGCCGACGATGATTTTCATTTACATCTCCTTGATAACCTCTTCCTCGAGGGCTTCAAACTTCTGGGCCTGCTTGTCCTCCTTGGCGGGGTTGCGGTAGTAGATCTTGCCTTCGAGGTATTCCTCGGTGGCCTCCAGCGTGGGCTTGGGCTGCTGCTCGTAGCGGCGCACAATCTCTATCTGCTCGCGGTTTTCGAACATCTCGTCGAGCGAGTCGGAACCACCCTTGAAGTCGTCAATCTTGTTGTGCAGCTCTTTCTTCTCCTCGGCGGCAATCTGGTTGGCGCGCTTGGTGAGCATAGCCACGGTCTCGTAGATGTTGTCGGTCTGCTTGTCGAAATCAGCCGTGTTGCGGGTGATAGTGGTTGTGATAACCTTTTTCTTTTCTTCCATTGTTATGTCTTATGATTGTTTTTACTTTCTTTTTTACCTTTCACCTCTCACCTTTCACCTCTCACCTTTTACCTTCCTCCATCTTCGCCAGTGCCGCGCGGGCCTTGGTGTAGATGTCCTGTGCCTCGCTGAGGTGCTTCGAGTCCTTGAAGCTGCTGCTGAAGCGGTCGAAGTCGTTGACCACATGCTGCATGCGCTCTTTCTGCTTCTCCTCGCGGCTGCCGGCGGCGAAGCGGTAGCCCGACCGCAGGAGGTAGAACATGGCGTCCTCGCGCATCGGCGCCTCGGGGTAGAGGTTGATGAAGTTCTTCAGGCTCTCGTAGGCGGCGCCGTACTCCTCGATGAAGTAGTAGCCGTAGGCTATCTCGTAGTCTTTCTTCATCAGCTTCTCGCGCATCTCGTCGAGGTAACGGTTCACCTCTGGCATGTGGGTGCTGCGCGGCCAGCGTTCGGCGAAGTTCTCAAACTCCTCGATGGCCAGCTTCGTCTGGCTCTGGTCGAGACTGTACGAGGGTGAGTCCATGTATTTGCAGTAGGCCGACAGGAAAGCAGCCTCCTCAACCTTTTCGCTGTAAGGGAACTGGCGGGCGAAACGCTTGAACTGGTAGCCGGCGGTGTAGTAGTCCTTCTCCTTGTAGAGCGCCTGGGCGTAGTACCATCCTATGTTCTCGGCGTTCTCTTTGCCGCGGTAGTAGAGGGTCAGATTTTCGAACAATTGTATGGCCTTCGAGTAGCTGTTGTTCTCGTAATAACGCATCGCCGCGGCATACTTTGCCTCGTAATCGTTACTCTTGAGCAACTTGTCATAATTAGTGCAACTTGCTGTAATGAAACATAATACAGCAATAATCGCGATGTTCTTCACGGTTTTCATAGCCTGCAAAAATACAACTTTTTTTTGATTCGCACGCTGTAATTATATATTTTTGCGCCTACTGCACCATCAGCCTCCGCGTGGCTGTCCCCTTCGCTGTCGACACGCGCACCATATAGACGCCTGCGGCGAGGCCTTTTGTGTCAAGTGTCAGCGGCAGGGTGACCTTCTCGCAGCGTAT
>JBGUZF010000018.1:0-3088 GCA_045222795.1 Bacteroidales bacterium | reverse complement strand
GGAGAACGGCAGGCTCTTGAGTTTGAGTCTCATCAGTTCGTCCATCAGTTTGACCCACAGCATTCCCTTACGGGTGTTGCCGCTGAGAATCACGTTGATGGGAGGGTAAGGATAGTTGCCGCGCTGTTTGATTTTTAAGGCCAGCTTGGTGAGCTGCACGGCCTCGCTCATGGTGAGAGTGTCGAGCACGGCCATCTCTTCTCGGCTGATGCCGAGGGCGTTGCCAACCATCTTGTGGGTGTTGCTCACCACCAGCAAGGGGAGTCCGTGCTGAGCGAAGCGGTAGTTGATGTCGCAGATGATCCTGCTCGCATTTGGGGCGTTCTCGATTGCCTCGTCGAGGACATTCAGAAGTAGAGATTTCGTGTTGTGTTCCATATCGTGTCGCGAATAATTTCTACTATTATAATACGAAGAACCTTTTTCCTTTAACAATTGGTCTTTTTTTTGTATTTGGCTGTCTCATAGTTTTTAATGCTGTTTTTGGGTGAAAGTTGTATTAACATTTGCTTTACATTTATTTTGCATATGAATTATTTTGAGTATCTTTGCGCCATAAAAAATCATGTAGGATGGACTATAAGAATCTGGAGATGCTCACATGGTTGGTCGGCCAGTTCCGCAAAGCGGGAAATGTGGGAATAACATTTGACGAGCTGATAATTAGGTTGTATAACGAGCCGGGAAAGAACAAGAGCCTTACCAAGAGGACGTTTCATAACTATCTGAAGGAACTTCGTGACAGATTCGGTATCAAGATAGAGTGCGACAAGCGACTCCAGTTTGAAGTCGGGCGAAAAGGACTGTCGGAGGAGAACAGAAGATACCGCTACCGGTTGGTGGAAGAGCCGAAGAGTGACAGCGCCCCCTGGACGATGCCGTTCCTGATGGCTTTTGAGACATCGGCTGTTATGAGGCAGTTGCAGGACGTGGAAGTGAACAAGCAATATATTTATATTGACAACCAACGAAATGGAGCCGAAAACGTGAACATCCTGCTTGATGCCATTAGACAACAGAAGTGCGTTGATCTATACTACCATGACCCCAGGACTGGCTTTCCATATCTGCAAGATGATTTTTGCCCCCTTGGATTGGTGCAGAAAGATTACATCTGGTATGTGCTGGGAGTTACAAACTATCGTGCGGAGAGGATATGGCCGTTGCGTTTGCTAACAGACATCAAAATAACAGACATCAAGTATCGTCCGGTCTCTGGTTTTTCACCTGACAAGTTTTGGATGGCAAATAAGAAACTCTGGAGGGAATACTAATAATTAAATGTGGTAAGACGTTTGCTCCAGCCCTCTGCACGCTGCAGTGCTTATGTTTTTTGTGGAGATGAGGCGGACTTGTCCTGCGGCCTTGCCTACGTCATAGGGTAAACACCCATACAGGTGGCCTATTTCGACGGTTGTTCTTCGGTTGTTCTTCAGTCATCCACTGAAGAACGACTGAAGAACAACTGGGAATTGACTGAAAATCAGATGGCGTTTTTGCGGCGTCTGGTCGCACCCTGGTTGCGCAGGTTGCGCGGGGCTACAGCTTGACCAGGCGGTAGCGGGTGGTGCCGGTGCCGAGGCGCTCGGCATGGGTGATGATGTGGGTGCCGTGTTTCTTGTTGACGCGCTCCTGCAAGGGGGCGGCTTCGTCGCCCTCGGTGTCGCTGTGGGTGAAGACGAGGTCGAGACAGGCCTTGTCGAGGGCCACGGGGTCGGTGGAGGCCAGGATGCCCACGTCTTTCATCTTGGGCGAGGCAGGGCGGCCCATGCAGTCGCAGTCGACCGAGAGGTTGTTCATGACGTTGATGTAGATGATGTTGCGTCCTTCCTGACGGAAGTGGCGCTGCACGGCGTCGGCAGCGGTGGCTATGCATTCGAGGAAGGCGTCCTGCTCGGCGGGTTTCCAGCGGCTGTCGGTCGCGCCGGCGGAATGGATGTAGAACTTGCCGCTGCGCGAGGCAACGCCGATGGAGAGGTTCTTCAGCGCGCCGCCGAAGCCGCCCATGGCATGGCCTTTGAAGTGCGAGAGGTCGATGAGGAAGTCGTAGTTGGCCAGGTGGCTGCCCACCTCGTCGTATTTGATATAGGTGGTGTCCTGCACGGGCAGGCGCATGGTGCCTTCGGAGTCCATGATGTCGACGTTGCCGTAGCCGCGCTTGGCGATGGCCTTGCTGTGGCTCTTGGTCTTGGCACGGCGCGAGAGGGGATAGGCGGTGTTGCACTCGACGAGGGTGCCGTCGACACGCTGCACCAGGGGCATGATGAGGGCGGGGTCGAGGTGGTTGCTGTGGCTCGACTCGCCGGTGCTTATCTTCACGGCCACGCGGCCTGTGGCTTCGACGCCCAGGGCCTCGTAGATGCGCACCAGCGCCTCGGGGCTTATCTCGTCGGTGAAATAGACCACCGCGCCGTCGTCGCCCATGGTGGGCTCGTAGGGGACGGGGTTGGCGCCCTTCTGGGCGCAGGCTGTCAAAAGGCTGATGGTGAGCGCTATGGCTGCTGCGAAATGAGGAAAGTTGTGTTTCATAATGGCGGCAAAAGTACGAATTAATTTCCTTTTTTCTTTTTTCCAGGACAATAATATTTCTAAATATTCGTTAAAAAGGCGATGGAAAATGTTTAACCAAAAACTATAAAACTATGAAGATTACAAACAAAATGCTTGCTGAGTGCTTCGGCACCTTCGTTCTCGTGCTGGGCGGCTGCGGTACCGCACTGTTCGGCCATGTGGGCTTCCTCGGCGTTGCCATCGCCTTCGGCCTCACGGTGATCGCCATGGCCTACGGCATCGGCCACGTGAGCGGTGCCCACCTGAACCCCGCCGTGTCGTTCGGCGTGTGGGTCAACGGCCGCATGAGTTTGAAAGACATGCTCCTCTACTGGGTGAGCCAGATTGTCGGCGCCATCATCGCCGGCGCTGTCCTGTTCGGCATCTATAAGGCTGCCGGTCTCGGCGCCACGGGTGTCTTCGCCGCCAACGGCTACGGCGAGGCTTTCCAGGCTGCCGCCGGTGATGGTTACCTCAACGTCTCGATGTGGGGTGCCTTCGCAGTGGAGGCTGTGCTGACCTTCATCTTCCTGATGGT
>JBGUZF010000017.1:0-79024 GCA_045222795.1 Bacteroidales bacterium | reverse complement strand
GAGGATGTTCACCTTCTTGCCACCGAACTCGGTGTACATGAGGGTGTTCTCCACGGAGTAGCCGCGGTCGTGCTCGATGTCGCGATAGTCGCTGATGGTGTTCTTGCTGTCCACGCTGCCACGACGGTTGATGAGGCCGCCGCAGAAAGCCATAGCTTCAGCCATGGAGGTCTTGCCGGATTTAGCGCCGCCCACGAGGGCGATGTTACGGATGTCCTGAGTCTGATAAATTTTCATTGTTTGTTATTATTTTATTTATTTTCTATTTCGTTGAACGATAGTGGTATAGACACCTCCGCCACTGGTGGTGGCGGTGTGATATGGGAGTGCAAAGATACAAAAAAAATGAAAAGTGAAAAGTGAAAAGTGAAAATTTATACTTGAAAAGTGAGAAGTGAGAAGTGAAAAATAAAGAAAAAAGTTGTAAAAATCAGTCTTTGAGAATCACGGAGGTATTGCCTGTGACAGGTCCTTTGTCGCCGCCGCCGTAGACGTTGCCGTATACATGGGTGTGGCCTTCGAGGAAGACGGAGGTGTTGCCGCTGACGGCGCTCTCGGCGCCGCCGCCGTAGACGCAGCCAGTGCCGGCCTTGAGGGTCTCAGAGCCTGGCGCCCCTTCCAGGGTGCCTACCTGCGTGGTGCCCTTCAGGGTGAGGGTGACGTTGCCGTTGACGTTGCCGAGGTTGTTTAAGTCGACGGTGGTATGTACGTAGTTGGTGTCGTTGCTTGAGCTGGTACCGGAACCACCATTGCTGAGCGAGTTGACCTGTTTCCAATGGTATTCGGTGGTGCCGGTGAAGATGCCGGGCTCGAACATACCTGAAGCGCTGTTGTAGTTGGGGTTTTGGGTGAAGCCTCCGTCCCTCACCTGTATGGTGGGCAGCGAGGCCGAGAAGCCGGCGCCGAAGACATTGCCCTTGACGATGCAGCTGTCGAGCACCGAGGTCACCGAGTCGACGACCTTGCCGAGGCTGCCGCCGCCGTAGAAGTTGCTGTCGACGGTGCACTTCTTCAGGCTTGACGACACCTTGTGGCATTGCGCCAGCGAGAAAGCGGCGAACTTGACAAAGAATCGTGCACCCGTCTTACCGCTACTCCACACGAAGAACTCGTAGTCGAAGTCTGTGGCCACGCCGGGGCCTTTCTTGCCGTAGTCTTTGCCAGAATTCTGTGAGGACGGTGTGGTGCTTCCGTCAAAGTATTTGCCTCGGTCGGCGGTATAGTAGCCTTGGAGCGTATTCCAGTTATAGGTGTCGAGGTCGTAGTATTTCTTCTTGGCAAGGGAGGTGCCGCCGTATCCGGCGCCGAAATAGGTGCCGAAGACGCAGCCCTCGGCGTTGGTGGTGACTTTCTTGTTCGCCTGCATGTTGCCGAATTTGGGCCCACCGCAGAAGAGCTTCACGTGGCTGTTGTAGATTTCTGTGGTGATGTCGCCGGTGATGGGTTTGGCGTCGTTGGTGCCGCCGCCGAAGAAGTTGTCGATGTCGGCGTTGTATATCTGCCACCGCACGTTGCCGTCGATTTGTTCGAGCGACGCTCCCGCCGCCTCATGGATATAGCCGCCGCTGATGTAACATTCGGCGTTGTCTGAACGTGGCGTGGCATCGGCCTTGTAAGTTCCCGTAAGGTAGAATCCCGGGAACTCGCCGCCCGTCACCGACACAGGTACATGGGGTGTCGATTTGCTGCCGTCGCTGTGGGTGCCCATGCCGAATTCCTTGATCCACACGTTACCGCCCACATGGATGTAGATGGTTTTTCCTGTGACATCTTTGCTCTGCGTCGACACAAACTGATCAAAGACTCCGCCAAGAAGGATGAGCGGGGCATCCATTTTTGTATTGTTATCCAGGTTCTCATACTCCACCTGGCTGGAATACATAGTGGCCGTGTTAGTCACCTCGAACCAGCCTCTGGTCTTGAAGATGGTGAAGTTGCAGATGAGGGTGGCGCCGTTGGGCTTCTGCGCCTGCGCGGTGCCGATGACGTTCAGGAAGTCGAAGCGTATGGGGGTGATGCTTGATCTGCCGATATGGTGATAGATGAGGCTGTAGTCGGGCTCATGGTCGTTGTCCTCGTCCACCGACATCATGGTGAAATGTGTGGTTCCGTTTTGTGGCACTGTGGCCAAATGAAGGTTGCCCACGAGCACGAGGGCGTTGTCATAGACGGTAGGTCCCCAGCCACCCATGTCATTGTTTATGTAGTTTAAAGCACGCTCAATACTCGTTTCGACATTCTGTCCATTAAACAGCGTGGTACTCGTGTTTACCTGTGTGCCTGTCTGGCTTACGTTCTGCTTGTTTCCGTTTGTATAGTCGGTCTTGTACACAACATCGTAGTTGGGGTCGGCAATATAGTATGCCTTGCCCCAGTAGGGCTCGATGGTGATGGAGGTGACGCCGTAAGGCACGTCGAAGTAGGCTCCCTGCGAGAAGACGCGCTTGCTGACGCTGTAGAGGTCCTTGTTGGAGCTGCGGCGGTCGGCGTAGTTGTGGTCGGGATAGTCCCTGATGCCCGTGGTGGGGTAGTTGGATGTGGTGTAGGGGTCGCCGGCAACGGCGGTGATGGCCGTGATCTTCCAGCCGGTCACCACACGGTTGCCTGTGTAGTTGCCGTCGCCAATGTCGTTGTAGTAGGGCAGCTGCACCTTGTCGTAGTTGTAGTTGAAGCGGTCGAAGTCCTTGTCGGTGCGCTGCAAGGTGAGGCTTGTGGTGGTTATGTTGGCGCCCGTCGGCCAGCTCTGGCCGCCGGTGGTCTTGGTGTTGCTGATGGTGACAGCCAGCGTCCTGCCCAGCTTGCCGCCGTGGTTGCGTCCCACGGTGGCGCTGTCGGGTGCATTGGCAATGTCGGGGTTGATGATGGAGGGGTAGTATCCCTGCGCTTTCAGTATGGGGTAGGGCTTGGGGTCGTCGATGGTGCGGTCGGCGGTCTCGAGTACCCATTTGAGCATCAGATTGGCGTCGGCCACATCGCCGGTGACGTAGAAGGCCGCCAGCTTTTTGTTGCTGTTGAGCAGCAGGCGGTAGAACTCGTGGCGTTTCAGGAATTTCTCCTCTACGGCGAGGGCGCTGTTGTACTTGTTGTTGCTGATGGCTGTGGTCTGCAGCTCGTCGTAAGCGTAGTAGTTGAAGGTATTGAGGCCACCGCTGTTGAGGTTGGCGATGTTGGTGCCGCCGAAGACGGGTGAGACGGTGGTTCCGCCGGTGATGTCGCCGTAGAACATGCAATTCATCACCATCGTCTTGATGCTGGCAGCAGTGGTTGTCTGGTTGTTGTTGCCCACGATGCCGCCTACGTTGCTGCCGCTGGTGATGTCGGCGTAGCTGTAGCAGTTGACCACGTGGGCGGTGCCGTCGAGCAGGCCCACCAGGCCACCGGTGTTGCCTGTGCCGCCTACCTCGCCGCTGAGGATGCCCACGTTGTAGATGCGTGCCGAGCCGTTGGCAGTGCAGGCCACGGCGCCGGTATTGCCAGTATGGCCGCTGATGTTAACGCCCTCGAGCACAAGGTTTTTAACTGTGCCTGTGAGGGTTGAGAAGAGTG
This sequence comes from Bacteroidales bacterium, assembly GCA_045222795.1. Lineage (GTDB taxonomy): Bacteria > Bacteroidota > Bacteroidia > Bacteroidales > P3 > Colimorpha. The sequence continues at coordinate 75,478 of JBGUZF010000017.1, read as the reverse complement.
GGGTGGTGAGGCCGCTGATGCGGTATGGCATGTGGGTCGTGGGGTCGATGGCAGCTTGGAGAGTGCCGTTGAAGACAGTTACGTCAGGGGTTCCGCCAGAGATGTTTTGTGTAATGATATAGTGCCCGTCGGCGTCGTCTATCTGGCTGAGGGCAGTGATATTAGTCTGAGCTGCTGCTGCGATAGGTATAAGGCACAGGATAGACAATATCTTACAGCGGTGGATAGCTTGTGATATTAATAGCGATATGCCCATTTTTTGTTTTTACCAACTACGTCAGTCTTCCTTGTTTTTGCCCAACTGACTGTCTTGTATATTATTATACACGCAACAATAAGGTTGTTGCTGTGCTTAGTTAAAGTGCAAAAATACAAAAAAAAGATTTTAAAGAGAAAAAAAATGTAAAAAATCAGTCTTTGAGTATCACCGAGGTGTTGCCGGTCACGGCACCCTTGTTGCCGCCGCCGAAGACGTTGCCCGTCACCTGGGTGTCGCCTTCCAATATGACCTGCACCTCGACAGGAGAACTGCCTCCGACAGCACTCTCTTCGCCGCCGCCGAAGACACTGCCGGCCACTGTGGTGTTGCCCTTTAAAGTCAACGAGATGTCACCGTTCACTGTGCCAAGGGTGGTGAGGTCCTCGGTGGTGTAAAGAATGGAGTCTGCATTGTTGACGCTGATGGAGTTGCCATGCGCCCAGGAGTAGGTGGTGGTTCGGCCTTTGACACCGGTGCGGTAGGTACCGAGTTCAGTATAGTAGTAAGGCTCCACTCTAAAGCCTATAGAATCCACCTGCACGGTGGGCAGCGATGCAGAAAAGCCTGCGCCATATACATTACCATTTATGGTGCATGAGTCGATGGTGGAGCTGACGGGGCCGGTGACCTTGCCAAGGCTGCCGCCTCCGTAGTAGTTGCCCGTGATGGTGCAATGCTTCAGGTTGGAAGTGACGTTGTGGGTGGTGGCGAGGGAGAATTTGACAAAGTCGATCAGGATACGAGCCACGTTGGTCTTGTTGTCCGACATGGGAAGGAACTGATAGCTGAAGCGTGTGGAGACACCTCCATAAGTGGCATTATATGCCCGGGTATAGTTTGAACTTACCCAGTTGTTCCAGTTGATATTGGTCACGTTGTTCTGGTTGCTGGGGGCATAGCGGTTGTAGGAGTTGCCACCGTAGCCGGCACCGAAGAAGGTGCCGAAGGTGCAGCCTGTGGCTGAGGTGGTGACGGTCTTGTTGGCGCTCATGTCGCCGAACTTGGGACCGCCGCAGAAGAGATCCACATGGCTGTCTACGATAGTGGTGGAAAGGTTGCCCGTCACAGGCTTGGCGGCATTGAGGCCGCCAGCGTAGAACTCGCGGATGTCGGCGTTCTGGATGAGCCAGCTGATGTTGCCGGTGTTGCTGCCACCATTGGCTTTGCCGATGCCTTCCATAGCGGCGCCGCAGACAGTGCCGAAGCGACCGCCGTTGATGTAGCACTCGGCATTGTCTTCCTTGTTGTTAAAGTCGCCACGGTAGAGGCCGGTGAGGTAGAACTCGTTGTAGTCGCCGCCTGTCACCGACACGGGTGAGTGCTTGGTGGCTATTTGTTTATCTTGGTGACAGCCCGTGTGGAATTCCTTGAACCACACGTTGCCGCCAACATGGATGTATGGTATTTTGTTCGATGTGCCTTTCTGATTGTTGCTCACCCATTGCTCCATGACGCCGCCCTGCACTATGATGGCATCGGTTGCGCTTCTGGCCGAATGCTCATACTCGAACTGGGTGAACCGGAAGAGCGAGGTGTTGGTGCTCTCGAACCATCCTTTGGGGATCATGATACCGAAGTTGTACGAGCCCGTGCCGCCGGTGGTTTTCTGAGCCATGCCGAGGCCGGGGATATTGATGAAGTCGGCCCTCACGGGGTGGGTCTCGGTACGACCATCGAAGCGTAGGATATAGGAGTAGTCTGGCTCGTTGTCGCCATCAAGGTCGATAGAGGTAACAGTATAGGGCTTGGCTTTACTTGCTTCCATTTTGTTGGTCGCGAAATAATGATGATAGTTGCCCACAAGCACTACAGCATAGTCATATACTGACTGACTATTCCTTTGGTCCTCAGTGTATTCTGAATAAAGTGCTGAACTTGCGATAGCGTTGCCTATCGAGGTGTAAACCACCTGGTTCTCTCCGGCAATGGAATAGCTGTTGCCATTGGTGTATTTCGATCCCCCACCGACGTTGGATACATTGTACCCGGTTGCCATATCCGCACTGTACACCTTGTCGGCGTTGGGGTCGGCTAGATAGGCGCATTTGGCCCAGTAGGGCTCGATGGTGATGGCCGTCACCCCTTCAGGCACATCCCAGTAGGCCCCTTGGTTGAAGACGCGATTACTGCCGCCAGTACCATAAAGGTCCTTGTTGGTGCAGTTGCGGTCGGCAAAATTATAGGCTGGGGCATCGTCGCCTGTGCTAAAAGTACCTAGCGTACCACCGGAGATGCTGACAATCTTCCAACCCGTCACCACGCGGTTGCCGTTGTAGTTCTTGGTACCCACCTCGTTGTAATAGGGAAGCTGCACCTTGTAGTAGTTGAAATTGTAGTGCGCAGTATCCTTGTCGGTGATGATGAGGGTGGTGTCGGAGGTTGTGATGGTGGCGCCAGCAGGTGCGCCATAGACGGCGCCTCCTGTGCCCATCTGGATGTGCACCGCAAGGGTCCCCAGTTTGCCGCCTTGGTTGCGGGGTTGATTCTCCTGGGCATTGGCGGCGTCGATGTTCACCACCGAGGGGTACTTGCCTTGTTCCATCAATACCGGGTAGGGATGGTCGCTGCCGATGCTGTCGGGCAGCAGCACCCATTTCAGCATATCACTTCCGCTGTATGTACCTGTGGCCCACCAGCCTGCCAGCTTGCGTTGGCCGTTGAGAATGTGACGGAAGAACTCGAAGCGCTTCAGGAAACGGTCCTCGGCGCCGAGGGCGCAGTTGAAGGTGACACCCGTCGGCTGCACATATGGGGCTTCGAGGCGGAAATAGTTGAAGTTGCTCACACCGCTGGTGGTGCTGGTGCCGGCGTTCGATATATTGGTGCCGCCGTAGACGGGCGACACGGTGGTGCCGCCGGTGATGTCGCCGTAGAACATACAGGCGAAGACCATGGTCTTTTGACCGTTGTTGGCGGCGGTAGTGGCCACGTTGTTGTAGCCCACGATGCCACCGACGTTGGTGCCGCCGGTTATGTCGGCATAGGAGTAGCAGTTGACTACGCGGGCGGTGCCGTCGAGAAAGCCCACCAGTCCTCCTGTGTGGCCAGTGCCGCCCACCGAGCCGGAGAGGATGCCCACGTTATAGATGCGGGTGGCGCCGTTGGCCGTGCAGGCGATGGCGCCGGTATTGCCAGAGTGGTTGCTGATGGCAACATTCTCAAGCACCAGGTTCTTCACCGTGCCAGTGAGGGTAGTGAAGAGTGGTGCCGTGAGGCCGCTGATGCGGTAGGGCATGTGGGTAGTGGGGTCGATGGCGGCCTCGAGGGTGCCGTTGAAGGTGCTGACGCCGGGGGATCCATTAGCGATGTTGGCCGTGATACGGTAGTCCCCGTTGGCATCGGTGATGTCGGCGAGCGATGTGATGTCGGTCTGTGCGTTAGTTGTCAAAGGTGGCAGCAGACATAGACATAGTAGTATTTTCCAAATTTTCATAATTACGTTGCAACTATTTGTTGTTTGTGCAACTGCTTGTTTTATATATAATAACCCTAAAAGAGGGGGTGTTCTTGCTCTAAATACTAAATTGCAAAAATACGAAGAAATTTGATTTTACAAGTAAAAAAGATAAAAAATATGTCGTATCGACATCGTACCATCACCGCTTGGGGGTGATGATGGTGTGTAGTTGATGTGAAGCGGGTGTGAAGTGGATGTGAAGTGGGTGGGGTCTAAAGCTTGATTTACAGGGTGTTAGAAATGTTAAAATCGTGTAATGCGCTGTAAACGTGCCGGGTATGATTGCAAAAAGTTGATATTTTTGCCGTTTGAATAATAAAAAAATTGAAATGCCGTTGTAATGATGTCATGGGTGTGATAGCACGACAGAGCATCAGGGGGGCGTTGGCCAACTACCTGGGGGTGGCGATAGGGTTCGTCACCACGTTTTTTGTCGTCACGCGCTTCCTGACCACCGAGGAGGTGGGCTTGACGCGTGTGATGGTCGATGCTGCCATGCTTTTCTCGGCCATAGCGCAGATGGGCAGCAACTCGTCGCTGATACGCTTCTTCCCGCATTTCAAGGATGACCGCGGCCATCACGGAATCTTCGGTCTCAGCCTTCTGGTGCCGCTGACGGGTTTCGCGTTGGTGGCGTTGGCCTTCCTGGTGTTCCACGACCCGCTGCTGGAGCTCTACAGTGAGCGGTCGCCCCTGCTGACCGACTACTTCTATATGCTGCCGATGCTTACCTTTTTCGCGCTCTATACCACTGTGTTCGAGACGGGTGCGTCGGTGCTTATGCGCATCACGGTGCCCAAGATGGTGCGCGAGGTGGGCATACGGGTGTTCAACCTGGCGGCCTACCTGCTCTACGGCTACAAGGTCATCTCTCTGGATGTCTTCGTGTGGATGTTCTGCGGCAGTTACGGCCTTGCCATGCTGCTCAATATGTTCTACCTTTACCGCATTAGCGGTCTGCCGCTGGCGGCATGGCTGCATATCGACTGGCGATTCGTGGCCGACGGTGGTCGTTGGCGCGACATGCTGCGCTACACCCTTTTCATGACTGCCACGGTGCTGGCCGGCAACATACCGCTGATGAGTTCGTTGTTCCTCGGCGCCAAGGCCGGCTTGGCGGTGACGGGTGTCTACACCATTGCCTTCTTCATAGCCAACGTCGTCGAGGTGCCCTACCGTTCGCTGGGTGCCATCTCGCGGCCTGTGATAGCCACGGCGGTGAAGGACAACGACTGGGCCGAGGTGAACCGCCTCGGACGCCAGGTGAGCCTGCACCAGCTGCTGGTCAGTCTGCTGATTTTCTACGTGATATGGATAAACCTCGACGCCCTCTTCGCTGTCATCCCCAACGGGGCCGACTACCGCGGCGGGGCAGGGGTGGTGTTCATCCTCGGCTTGGCCAAGGTGATGAACTCGTCGCTCTCGATAGGCAGCGACGTGCTCAACTATTCGCGCTGGTACCGCTGGTCGCTGCCCTTGATAGGACTGCTGACGCTCAGCGCTATAGTGCTCAACACGGTGCTCATAGGGCTGTGGGACATCAACGGTGCCGCCGCGGCCACGCTGCTGAGCTACGGTCTCTACTTCATGCTGCTGCTGTCGATGCTGTGGTGGCGTCTGCGGGTGAGCCTCTTCTCGTTGGCCCAGCTCAAGGTGCTGGTGCTCATCGCCGCGGGCTTCGGCCTCGGATGGCTGTGGTCGACGTGGGTGACCCCCGCCGTTGTCGCATGGCTACCGGGCATCGCGGGCCTGCTGGTCGACGCCGTGGTGAAAACCCTTGTGCTGGGCGGCGCTTTGGTGGCGCTGGTACTGGCCTGGAAGGTGTCGCCGACGGTGAATGCCATGGTGCTGAAAAAGTGATTTGAATTTTTTTTTTGCACGTTTAATTTTATTTCGTATATTTGCACCGAGCAACGGTGTACACGAAAATGTGTACGCTTTAAGTCTATTTAACGCAGTATCAACTAAAAGGGACGAGTATGAGGATATTTGTACCAAGTGTAAAAACTATATTGGGGGTGATTGTTATGGGTGTAATGCTTATGGGAGGCATGACGGCGCGTGCCCAGATAGTGAGCAAGATTAAAAGCCATATCGAGGCCGACCCGCTGACTTTCAGCGGCAGTATGGGTACTACGCTGCAGAGCCTCTTCAACAACCGCGACGTCTATTCGTCGGGCTCGCCCTTTGCGTTGACAGCCTACGCCAACTTCAACATTGGCATTTACGGCTTCAATATTCCCATCAACATCAACTTGATGAACATTGCCGCCACGCAGTTCTCCTTCCCGCGTCCCCAGATCAACATCAACATGACGCCGCAGTGGAAGAACTTCCGTTTCCATATCGGAACCAGCAGCATGCACTTCTCCAACTACACCTACAGCGGCCAGAACTTCACCGGTCTCGGCATGGAGTATCAGGGCAAGGTGTTCCGTGCATCGGGCTTTTACGGCACCATGCAGGCCGCCACGCGCTTCAAGGAGTACGACAACCGTTCGGCCATACGCTATCTGGCCGATTCGCTGCTTGGTCTCAACGTGCATGACTACGACCTGCCGCAGTACAAGCGTGTGGGCTACGGTGCCAAGATTGGCGTCGGTAATGCCAAGAACTATTTGGACCTGAGTCTCTTCAAGGCTAAGGACGACACCAACTCGCTGCCCATGACCTGGTACAATGCCGGCGGCGACACCATTCACCGCGACAGTATGGTCTTCGCCAAGGAGAACCTCACTATCGGCCTCTCGGGCCGTGTGTCGGCGGGCAAGTGGTTCACCCTCACCGCCAATGCCGGCGCAAGTCTCTACACCCCCGACGAGCACAGCTCGGCCATCAACAACGCCACGATGAGCACTTTGGGTGCCGACAGCACCGATGCCCAGATGGCAAAGATAATGGGTGTGTTGGACAAGGTGGGCTGGCTTTACACTCCGCGCATGAACAGTCAGCTGCGTTTCGCCGGCGATGCTTCCGCGAGCTTTAACTTCAGCCGTTTCAACGCCGTGCTGACCTACCGCATGGTGCAGGCCGACTATACGTCGCTGGGTGCCACGCGCTTCAGCCAGAATGCCCACGGCCTCGGCGCCAACACCAACATCAGGATGTTCAAGAACACCACCACCCTGTCGCTGGCCGGCTACCTGCAGCGCGACAACCTCGACCACAAGCAGATATTCACCAACCAGGTGGCAACCTACTCCACCAACCTCAGCACCCTGCTCTTCAATGCGCTGAACATGTCGGTGGCCTACAGTGGCGTCAGCCAGTATCAGCTCGACGGTACCAAGCAGGTGAACGACTCGACGCGCACCAACCAGCTGGCCCACAACGTCACGGTGTCTCCGTCCTACACCATCGAGGGCGACAACAGCCATAACATCTCGCTCAACTTCAACACCGTGCAGAACCGCAACATGAACAAGCTCAACCCGAACAAGAGCAAGCAGGATGTGAGCACCTACACCGTCGGTGCCGGCTATATGCTGACGCTCACCGCCCTGCGCATGGACGTCGGTATGAACTACGACTACAGCAAGTCGATATCGGTGGCCAACAGCTACACTGCCCATGCCTTCGGCGGCAGCTTCAACTACATCATTGCCAAGACCGACAAGATAAACCTCAGGGCCAACTACATGATGTCCATCTCGTTCAACAAGGACGAGACGGGCAGCAACGACAACTCGGTGACCTACGACCCCAGCGATCCCGAGAATACCGCCAAGACCAACAGCATCTCGTTCAGCAACCGTCTGGGTGCCACCTTCTCGTACAAGCAACTGCACAATGCCTCGCTCTACCTGTCGAGCAGCAACTATAGCGACAACATCGTCATCGGCCAGCACATCAGCACCGATTTCGACCTGCGTATAAACTTCTCCTACAGCTATTCCTTCGCCAAACGCATTATCAAGAGCAAGAAGAAGAAGGCTGACGACGAGGAGAACAAAGCAACATTGGAGGGATAAAACAAATGTGAAAAGTGAAATGTGAAAAAGTGAAACGTCCAACTTCAAACATCAAACGTAAAACGTAATACACACAATACTATGGATACTGAGTCATTACGCCGCAGAGGCCTCAAGGCTTGCGGTACCCGGTTCGTCAAGGCTGTCTTGGTAGCGGCCTTGATGCTGACGACAATTAAAGTCAGCGCACAGGATGTAATCGTCACGGTGACGAAGATGCGGCCGACTTTGCCGTCGTCGCTCGTCGAGCTGATGGATCATCCCGAACAAACGGTCAGGATAATGCTCCAGAACACCACTGGCCACGATGTCAGGGTGTACATGAAGATGAGCCTGACCTCGGACTATGTCACCAACGGCGAGCCGATGTCGTTGACAACACAGGAGAAGGGCAATACGCGCCCCTACATCGTGGTGCCGCCGTCGGGCATGACGCTGTCCTTTATGGACATCTCCGACCATTTCGCCGGACGTCTGACGACCAATCTGACGACTTCGTTCCTGCAGCTGACGCGCATCCCTGAGGGCAGTTACTCGCTCTGCTTCGAGGCCTACCCGTGGTACGAGCAGGTGCTTGACGACGGGGAGCCCATGTCGCGCCAGTGTGCCGACTTCACGGTGTGCTACACTGCTTCGGCTCCCGAGCTGATTACGCCCGTCATGGCTGTCAACAGCAACGCCGTAGGCCCCAAGCCGGTGCGTGTGCCCAAGAAGGGCAAGGACGGCTTCGTGGAGGCCCGCGACCCCAATACCGTGCAGCCCGCCCGACAAATCAATATCCGCTGGACCGAGGTTATCACCAACTGCGCCCACACGTCGAAGATCAACTACACGCTGAAGATAGTCCGCGTGGCACCGAGTCTCAGTCCCGATTATGCCATTGATCATGCACCGGTAGTCTTCTCGAAGAACTGTGGCGTTGCCACCTTCTGCCAGATAGACACCCTGCGCGACCTCCAGTATCCCTTCGAGCGCGGCGCCACCTATGCCGTGCAGGTGCAAGCCCAGGAGAGGAGTGCCAATCCCACTCTGGAGATTGCCAACAGCGGCAAGAGCCAGATAATAACATTCACCTGGGGCAAGGCCGCCTACAATGTGGGCAACAACAACGGCAACAACAACCAGCAGGGCAACACGGCCGAGGAGAGCAGCACCGAGTCTTCGGGCAAGGACGACATCCTTGCCAGCCTGCGCCAGTCGTATTTCGTATACCCCTATCGCGACGCTACCACCTACAATACCGTCCATGCCAAGTTCTCGGACGAGGCCACCCAGGTGCTTGCCGAGGACAAGTCGGTGCAGGTGAAGTATAAAGGCAGCTACGACGGTCATATCGTCAGTCCCAAGATGAGCCCCTTCGACATCAAGTGGATGCCGGTGCGTGGCAACAACCTGAAACGAGTGCGCTACACTGTGAAACTCTACGAGGACCTTGGCGAGTTGGTCGACCTCAGCACCCGCACGCCGCTGGCCTCCAAGAATTTTGATATCAATGCTGAAGGCGATGGCAATTACCTGACCAGTATTGACCCGATGTCGCTTGGCGACACTACGTGGCTCCAATACATGCAGCAGGGCAAGAAGTTCGTGGTAAGTGTGGTCGCCGATGCCGACTACCGCTACTTCAACTACAAGATTAACAAGACCGTCCACATGGTGAATGGCATCGAGGCCGACACGGAGTACGACACCGTGACGACCACCAACGACGAGACGGTGAGATACACCTCGACGATGAATTTCCAGTGGGGCATTGACAGTGCGCTGCTCGACCGCGTGCTGCCCCCGCAGTTCACCGGCCCCATCAACCGCAGCACAGCCAGCTGGGACGACACCTCGTTCATGCATTTCGAACCCACGGTGGATAACCTGTGGTATACCGACAACTTCAACCTCAGCTGGAAGAAAGCCTCCAACCTCGACATCGTTGATGAGGACACCGCATTATATAATGTATATATATACGAAGCCGCCAAGGGCAAGGACATAAAGGCCATTGTCAAAGGCGATGCCAAATACCACAAGGACTCCATCGACGGCCTGATGCTGAAGAAGGACATCCTCGATTCGCTGAAGCAAGGCCAGATATATGTGGCCCGTGTCAAGGTCGTTATCCCCGACACCTCGAGCTATTATATGTGCAACCACGGTTGGTCGCACCCCATAGCGTTCACAATCAAGAAAGACACCAACGACTACAGCACGGCCATCGACGTGACCAACGCCTGCTTCCCCTCCGACACTGCAGGCCTCAACCGCAAGGATCTTATCACCCCGAAGGTCGACAGTCTTGTCAACAACCGCGTGAAACTGAAGATGGGCCGCTTCAACCTGGTGGTCCAGAGCGGTAAGAAAGACGACAAGAACCGCTACAGCGGCGAGGGCTATGTGGAGTGGACTCCCATAGCGGGCTACGGCTGCGGTATCAAGGTGAAGTTCGATACCATTCAGATCAACAAGAACAAGCAGATTGTCGCCGGTACGGCCCATTCGGTAACTACCGACTCGAACAACTACCTCAACCTCAACATGGGCAACAACAAGTACGGCGCCGGTTTCGACATGTATGCCGACGAGGGCATGCAGATGCTCAACCAGTATGCCGGCGAACTTGGCAGCACGGGCGACGATGTGAAGAAATGGTACAACATTATCAACCAGGCCGCCAACCCCGTGAGCCAGCTCACGCACGCCATCATAGAGGGTGGCGGTGCCGTTGGTGTTGCCACCACGCCGTTCAAGCTGTCAACAGAAATGCTTGGCGACTCGATAGAGAACCTCTCGGTGGCTGTCAATGACTTCTTCTTCTCGCCGGTGACGGCGCAGATGAACCTGCTGGCTGTCTACTCGTCGTTCAATGACAACCTCTACCTGCCGTTCGTCATCACCAACGTCTGCGTGGAACCCGACAAGTTCATCTCCGACTCCATTGGCACCGTCTACATGTTTATGGCGCAGGATATGGATGTTCCCTTGGCTGACGGCTATACTATGACCTTCAAGCGTCCCACCAAGCTCTCCGATTTGAGCAACGGTACGCACCTAGCCTTCGACACCAGCGGCTTCAAGGAGATTGCCGTCGACGTGGAGTTCAGCTTCGGTACCAAGGACCAGCCCGGCAACAAAGTGATGGCCGTCGACATCAAGCAGAACGGCATCGTGAAACCCGACAAACCGGTCAAGGCCTACTTCTACACCAAGTTCAAGACTTGGAGCAACTGGGTTGTGAAGATTGGTATGGATCCCTTCACCGTGGTGGGTTGCGAGGACTTCGCCTTTGTGCCTACAGGCAGCGGCATGTGGTATGACCACAGTCTCAAGGAGACCCCCAAGGCCATCAAGCTGCCCAAGAACTACATGACCCTGCCCAAGAAGAATGAGCAGTGGAGAGGTTTCTACCTCGATAAGTTCGCCGTCATGATGCCTGCTGATGTCAGCAACACCTTCATCGACCTTGCCGGCGACTCCGCCGTCAAACAGGATACCAAGTTCGTCACCTATTCCTATGGCGTCAACGGCCAGATTAAGGACTCCACCGAGGTTATCCCCGACGGCAGCCGCATCAACTTCTCGGCCAGCCAACTGATTATCGACAGCTGCGGTCTCTCGGTCGACGTCTCGGCCAACAACCTGCTGCGCCTCGAGACCAAGAACGGTGGCGGCTGGGCCTTCAGCCTCGACACTGTCGGCATACGCTTCCTCAAGAGCTCCTTCAAGGAAGGCTATATCATTGGTAAGCTCAAGATACCTCTGTTCACCGGCAACATGAAGTACGATTGCTCGCTCGGTACCGACAGCATCGACTTCGCCATCACCCCCGGCGACTCCCTGCAGCTCGACCTCTTCCTTGCCAACGTCAACCTCGACAAGAAGTCGACCCACTTCCGCATCGTCCACGACTTCGGTGGCAACACCTACAAGAGCGAGTATGAAGGCAACACGGAATACACCTACAAGAACCAGGATGCCACCACGCGTGTCGACCTCACCCTCAACGGCCAGGTCACCATCAACTTCAAGAAAATCGGCGTGCCAGTCGACCTGCCCAAGATTAAGTTCGAGAACATGTACATGCGCAACTACACGGCCAAGACTGTCGACATGGGCAAGAAGGGCAAGGTGCAGTCGTACAAGTTCGGCAACATGGACTTCAATATCGGCAACTGGAGCAAGGCATCGCCGCAGAAGTATATAGGTGTGGACTACACCGACAGCGAGGTCATGCCCGACGGTGAAAATGAGAACAATGCCAATGCCAACCCCGGCCAGAGTATGGGCGAGGGCAAGATTAGCGGTTTCAAATACAACCTGACCACCCTTTCGCCCACCTTTGAGAGTGTCGGTGGCAGCAAGTATAAAGCCGGTCTGGTGTTCGGCGGCAGCATGTCGCTGGGCATCGGTAAAGACCAGTCGATAGGTGCCAGTGCCGGCTTCGGCATCTCCTGCGAGGTCAATACCAGCAGCTGGGATATCGGCAACTGGGACGGTACCTTCGACTCGGCCCGCGTCAAGACCGACATCGGTCCAGTTAGCGTCGACGGCTTCATAGGCCACTCGCGCAACGACGCCGTCTTCGGCAACTGCTGGAAGGGTATGCTCAAGGTCACCGTCATGGATGTCATCGAGACCAAGATGGGCGCCGGCTTCGGCACCAACAAGCGCAAGAACGATAAAGGCGACACTGTCGACTTCGACTGGTGGTACTTCGAGGGTGCCGCCACCATCTCGGGTGCCGGCCTTCCCTTCGGACCGCTTGCCATCAATGGCTTCGGCGGTGCGTTTGCCTACAATATGGAGCCCAAGAACAACCTCGCCAATATGACCAGCAAAGACCTCATGGCTGGCAATAGTCTATGCGACAATATGGTCTCCAACGACGGCAGTAACTACACCCCGAAATATGACGCATGGATTGCGCGCGCGGGCGTGAGCATTATTCTTACTGGCGCTGAATCCACACTCAGTGCCAACGGTATTCTTGGTCTGCGTATCGCCAACGGCCACTTCGCCGGCATCAGCATGCAGGTCGATGCCAAAATGCTCGCCTCCTACGACAAGGACAACAAGGAAGCCTCGAATGCCGCACTTACGGTCGGTGCCTTTATTGACTACAGCAAGGGTGATGTCGCCGGCGACTGGAAACTCAACTTCGCCGCCCGTGTCTCTGCCGAAGTCAATCTCGCTTCTCTCATCAAGGGTTCCGCTATTGGTGAGAATATTGCCAAGGCCTACACCTATCCCACCTCGTCGACCGAAGCTGCCAAAGACGGCAAGAGCGGCGGCATGAGTTCTTCGTGGCTCGACAAGAAGGTCCAAGACTCGAAGGACTATGCCAACGAGAGTGACAAACTGAGCAAGCTTAAGAACGGCGAGGTCGGTGGCTCTGCCAAGCTGCAGATACCTATCGACTTCTACGTCAAGCACTATCCCGACGGCCAGGTTGGTCCGGAGAGCGGCAAGCAGACTGAATGGTTCTTCGCCGTGGGCCGTCCCAACCACGACGACCGTGTAATCTTCTCCTCCTCGATGGACCTCGTGATCTGCTCGGCTTCCACCGAGTGGACCCTCTATGTTATGACCGGCAACTACTTCCCCGGCGGCTTCCAGATGCCCGAGCTTCCTCAGGATGTACAGGATGCCCTCGGCAGCAAGTACGCCACCTATCAGTCCAAGCGTAAACTGCCCACCCTCCCCGCTGCCGGCGGTTTCGCCTTCGGCGGATCCTTCCATTCCGAGCTCAATTTCGACATGTTCCTCTATGTTAAGGCTTCCGCCACGCTGGGCTTCGACCTCGCGCTCCTCGCCACCAACGGTGCTGGCTGCCCGGGTTACAGCGAAATAGGCAAGAACGGCTTCTACGCCATGGGCCAGGCCTACGCCATGATGAAAGGCGAGGTTGGCCTCAGCCTCAACCTCGGCTTCTGGAAAGGTCATCTCAGTCTCGCTTCCGCCTCGGTGGCAGCACTCCTGCAGGCTGGCGGTCCCAAGCCCACTTGGGCCTACGGCCTCTTGGCTTTCAAGGCCTCGTGCCTCGGCGGCCTTATAAAAATCAACACCAGCGTCGACTTCTCGCTCGGCCACGTCTGCGTGCCGGGCAACAGTGACCCCTTGGCCAACGTCAAGCTCTTCCAGAATGTCACTCCGGCCTTCAACACCTGGTCCGACTCGCGTAAGTCCGAGAATGTGCAGACTCCTTACACCACCGGCACCATTGTCTCCAACCTGCCCTGGAACGAGGATATCTATCTTTGCGCCGACCAGAAGTACGGCAATGGCACTACGACCCGCCGTTTCAAGTTCATCCTGGTCAGTTCTCAGTGCACCGCCTCTTATGGCAAACGCATGGCGACTGGCTTGCTTGGCCCGCTGAATAAGACCATGGCGCTGAAGTTCACCGCCAACAATATGGAGACCAACATGCAGTACTTCGAGTGGACCAAAGGCGGTCTCCCCGAATACTCGGATATTAAAATAAAGCTGAAGGGTCGCGCTTTCGAGTATCGTCCAACTTATACAAACACCAACAAGAAGAAGGATGAAATCAACCTCAGCGACGCCCAGCGCAATACCGACTACTACTACAGCCTCTCCACAAACTACTGCTCCAAGACTTCCTATAAGGATCCCAGTAATTACCATTGGCGCGACCCGGTCTTCACCGACCGCGATGTAACCGAACACCGCTCCTGGACTCAAGACACCACCTTCTATATCCGCACCAACAGGCTGTCCCCGAACCTCGATGACGCTGTGGTCTTCACCTGGCCCTATAACGGCGACCCGATGTTCCCCGTCGACGAGTTCGTCTCCATCGGCGGCCGCAAGCGCGCCCTCATCTACCTCTACCAAGACCGCGACTTCCTGAAACCGAATAACGACGACAACCGCGAGATTAAGGCCTTCCTGGTGCTCCGCGGTATCGGCGCCAACAACGATGCCCTCGCCTGCGACTATATCTACCACCAGAATGGCTACCTTGGAAGTACGGCCCCCTGCATCGAGGTCGTCTTCCCCTCCTCCTTCAATGGTAATAAATACCAGGACTACGACATGGCTGTCCGCATCATGCTCATCAAGAAAGATGCCTACAATGCCACCCTCAGGCAGCTACAGGAACAGGCCAACCAGACGACCAGCTCCATGCAGCAGAAACAGGAAGTCACCAAGCGCAACGCCGCCAACAAGGACAGACTTGCCGCCATTCAGCGGCAGAACTCTACCTCGAAGGTTTATACCGACAAGTATGGCAGGAAGAGAAAGTATACAACCGTAAACGAAGCGGCCCTGAACAACAACGTGGAGTATCAGCAGCTGCTCAAGTCGGTCGAGGAGCAGGACTTCTACGGCCAGAAGGTGAGCGATACCAATATCGCCTTCGCCCGCAAGATGCTCAAGAACGACTATGCTATCTGCCTCCAGACCGGCAGTCCCATCTACTCCCTCTATTTCCGCCTCTACTCGGGCAGCACCACCTACAGCGAGATTCTCGGCAAACACATGTTCAACCGTCTCTTTGGCGGTACGAAGATTGAAAACCAGACTACCTCTATCTCTGCCAAGGTTGAGTTCTCTAAGACCGACTCCTACGACAAGGACATCGCCAAGTATGCATACCTTTTCGCCCCATATACTCCCACCGACAAAAAGGCGTACCACACTGGCATCACCCTGCCTCCCATCATCTATGCCGTCCTCGACTGGAACCGCACCAAGTTCAAATATCAGGAGTTTGCACTCTATAACACCTATGCCACACGCCTCATCGACATGGACAATGCCGTCAAGAATACCTGGTCACCGACAATGCGTCCCTCGCATCTCTCCAACCAGTTTAAACTCAGTTCCTATCCCAAGGGATGGACCGATGAGGATATGGGCAGCTCTACAGAACAGAGCAATATGTACAGCCAGGTCTTCACCAAAGGCTTTGTTCCCGTCTCCGGCGAAAGCAACTTCACCAACATCGGCTCGCGCATGAATACTATAAGCACTGTCAATGGTGTCTACACCACCATCGATGCTACCTACCGCTCCTCCTTCCCGCGTCTCAACAGCGGCAAGGTCCTTGCCCCCAACATCATCAAGCTCACCGTGGCGCAGCCCAAGTGGCGCTACGACTCCACCTCCATCGGCCAGCCGTCCAGCAAGAACATCGGCGGCAACACCTTCTCCCGCCCCGAGTATTCTTATTGTACCTATGTCACCAACATCGATGAGGCCGTCCCGGCTATCTACACCGACATCAAGCGCTACCACGACTTCTATCAGGACCTCTTCGACTACGCGCTCTACGTACATAGCCGTGGTTGGAGCTACAAGCGCGACCAGTACAAGCATCTCATCAAGTACACCTACCGCAACAACCTGTTCACCACTAACAACTTCCCCTATTCCATCACCCGTTCGACGCTCTTCACATGGTGGATGTGGCACTGGCGCGGTATCTATTGGGCTGGCCAGCTCAAGCGCCGCAACACCAAGTACGACAACATGAAGTACCTCGCTATCCCCTACAGCAGTCTCACCGACGACGGCGGCGTGAAGGCTACCTACTGGATGACCTACATCCTCCACTGGGATCAGGTACCCTACATGGTGGCTGACGATAAGGGCACCCTCTACAAGGAACTCTTCACCAACGAATATAGCGACTCCAAGAAGTTCTCCCGCTGGCGCACCTCACTCTGGTTCAACGGCGAGACTACCGGCGGCGGTACCTTCACCGCATCCAACATGGCCCTGGTCGATGTGTCGAGCTTGGGCTACGGCGGTGGTTTCAACACTGTCAACTACAGCATACGCTACATCCCGCTCAACTACTATTATGTCCACGGCGGTTACTCGTCGATTGACCATTACATCTTCGGTAAGATGGCCGATGCCGTGCGCCGACACAACACCGACGGTAAATACGACGTGATGGCCAATACCTACAAGCAGACCGACGACACATACTATTATTCCGTCAGCACAAAGGCTGTCCAACGCCTCAAGGACAACTCCGGCATCACCTTCCGCGCCATCAACACCAAGAATGAGGAAAGCTCCGCCCGCAACCGTCAGGTCGACCAGTGGGAATAAACTAAACATCATACATCTTACATCATACATCTTACATCATGAAAACTATGCATCGATTCCTTATTGTGATAGCCATGCTGCTTGTCGGCAGCTTGGCACAGGCTCAGGTCGTCGGCGACAAAGACGAGCCCCTCACCAACCCTCCGGCTCCATCTTTGCCTCAGACTAAGCCCCAGCCCGAGCCCGACACCACTGTCGCCGACACCCTCGCCGTCCCCGACAGTCTCGTTTCTGTACCCAAGGTCATGCGTTTGCTGGTCCGCACCTATGGTGACAGCATCGTTCTTCGCTGGGCCACCGAGGACGCCGGCCTTTGGATCACCGCCAAAGACTACGGCTGGATGATCTACCGCTCCGCTGCCTCCGACAACGATTCTACCTTCTCTGTCAACCGCTACGGCGACACCATTCCCTACCGCACCCTCAACGGCGGTAAACCCCTCAAACCGCTCACACTCGACGAAATGATGCAGCGCTTCGACTCCACCGACTTCTACGCCGGTGTCGCCGCGCAGGCTCTCTACGGTCAGTTTCAGTACAATGTCAACGAGCAGGGACAGAATGCCAACGCCGACTTCATGACTATGGCCGCCAAGCAGTACCAGGAGCAGACCCAGCGCCACTTCATGGCCATGCTTGCCGCCGAATGCAGTCCCCGCGTGGCCGAGGCTGTGGCCCTCCGCTTCGTTGACCGCGACGTCGTGCCCGGCGAGTACTACGAGTACATCGTCGAGGCCGCCATTCCTCCACAGTTGGCCGAAATCGAAGACGCCTCTGTGGTGGTATACAACAAGTACTATCAGCGTGGCGAGGAGGAGAAGATGCCCGAGGTTGAGGTCACACAGATTGACGCCAACCGCGCCGCGGTGCGCTGGACCAAGAACCGCCTCTCCGGCTACTGGCTCGACCGCAAGGACAACATCGACTCCAACTGGGTCACCGTCAACCCCAACGCCCCCATCTGGCCCATGCTGCCCGACTCCTCCACCCGCGTCATCTATGGCGACAGCATCGCCCAGTGGATGGAACACGAGGTGCTCTTCTTCGACTCCCTCGACCTCCGCCGTACCTACACCTACCGTGTGCGTGCCTTCGACGCCTTTGGCGACAAGGTAGAACCCCGTGAGGCTAAGCCCTTCAAACTTGTCGACTTCACTCCCCCCGCTCCCCCTTACGTCGGCGAGATTATCCCTATCGACAACCGTATCTGCCCCATCCACTGGCTCAAGCCTGAGCTTGAGGACGACCTTAAGGGCTACATGGTTATGTTCTCCACTACCCTTGAAGGTCCCTGGCACAACGTTTCTGGCCTCCTGCCGCGCGACGCCACCTCCTACACCGACTCCAACGCCTACGCCCGCGGCCGCGGTTACTATCGCGTATTCGTCGCCGACACCGCAGGCAACGTCAACTTCTCGCCCTCGATGAACAACAACATCGAGGACATCACCCCGCCGGAACCGCCCATTGGCCTTGGCGCCGTTCCCGACGACTCCACAGGCCTTATCCTCCTCTTCTGGGCCCCCAACATCGACCCCGATCTGATGGCCTATAAGGTCTATTTCGCTAACCAGCGCGACCACGAGTTCATCGAGCTCACTCCCGGCTATATTCAAGACACCTTCTACTTCGACTCCGTCGACATCAACCTCCTCGCCCGCGACATCTTCTACTATGTCATTGCCGTCGACAACAACCACAACTACTCTAAGCCCTCCGACACCCTGCGTGTGCTGTTGCCCGACCTGCTGCCTCCTGGTGTCTGCGTGCTCGACGGAGTGACGCAGGACAAAGACACCATCACCATCACCTGGCGCGCCTCGGTCAGCGAGGATGTGGCCAAATACTATGTCTACCGCAAGCCGCGTCCCGCCGCCAACTGGGAATGCATAGCCGTCATCACCCCAGACAAGGTGGATAAGAAAGGTATCATCCGCTTCGGAGACCGTCCCGAGGCCTCCATCCACCCTTGGTCCTACTGCATTGAGGCCATCGACTCGGCCACCAACAGCAGCGGCATGGCCGGCTTCGCCGTGGCTCAGGTCGACCCCGACCCCTCCGTCAAGATGGGCATCACCCTCAAGGCCAACTACAAGAAAGGCAAGACCACCCTCACATGGAAGATTGACGAGCAGCCCCGTAAGGACTACTACGGCGTCGTCTACCGCAAGGATGGCAACGGCGACTTCCACGATGTGGGTACCTTCTCGCGCAAGGACGAGAAGTTCGAGGACATCGGCGCCCCTGCCGACACCAAGTGCAGCTACTACATCCAGCTGCAACTCGGCCGCGGCCGTCACTCCAGCCCCTCCAACACCGTGACGGTGAAGACGAAATAGAGCCCTGCTAGGGTTTGATAATGGTGGCTGACCAATTATTTGGCCGACCACCATTTTTTTTTATTTGCGTATTAAAAAAATTTGTATATTTGTACCCATGAAAGACTATCCCCAAAGAACCGTGTTTGGGGGTCAATGCGTTGAAAAACAGCGTATTATTGTATTGAAAAAAATTATAGCTTATGAGACAAAAATATAATCTCGCGAAGGTCATTCTGACTATGGCCCTGATGCTGGTCACTATCACCGTTAGTGCCCAGGATGTTTCGGTAATGGTCACCAAGGTGAAGCAGTCGCTGCCCATGTCGTTTGCAGAACTCATCGACCAGCCCAACCGCTATGTCAATGTCGCGCTGCAGAACAACACCAACCGGCCGACCGACGTCTACCTGAAGATGAGCCTCATCTCGGACTATGCCCTCAACGGGGCTCCGATGTCGCTCCTCACCAAGGAGAACGGCAACACGCGTCCGCGCATGACCCTGGGATCCTACGAGCACCGCCAGATGAACAACATCATGGACTTCTCCGACCATTTCAGCGGACGTCTGACGACAAACGTCACTGAGAATATCTCCAATATCATACGCATTCCCGAGGGCACCTATCAGTTCTGCATCGAGGTGTACCGTTGGCAGGAACAGGTAATCGACGACGGTGAGCCTATGTCGAGGGCATGTGTCCAATTTGAGGTGTGCTACAGCGGTTCTGCCCCCGAAATTGTAACGCCCATCACTTCATACACAGAATCCGTTGATAAGAAGACAGGACTTGTAAAGACCGTTTATCCCCGCAATATAGATATCCGCTGGTCGCCCGTCATCACCAACTGTGCCGCCTCGGCTAAATTATCTTACACCCTTAAGATGGTCAAGGTCCTGCCTGGCCAGACCCCCGATTATGCCATCGAGCACTCGGCTGTAGTGTTCTCCAAGACCACCACGGGAACCTATGTGCAGATCGACACCCTGCGCAATCTCGACGTCCCCCTCGAGCGCGGCGCCGTATATGCCGTACAGGTGGTCGCCCGCGACAAGAATGTCAACAATCCCCTCGAAATAGCCAACGAGGGCCGCAGCCAGGTGCAGACCTTCTCGTGGGGTCCCGCCAAGTACAATGTCGATGACAGTGGCGGTCAGTCTGGCAACACCGCCCAGCAGAACACCACCTCCTCCTCGGGTCGCGACGAGGTTCTCGCCAGCATCCGCCAACCCTATTTCTGCTTCCCCTACCGTGACGAGGAGACCTACAACACCGTCCGCGCCAAGTTCTCCGACGAGGCGACGATAGTGCCCGCCGAGGACAAGAGCGTACAGGTGAAGTTCAAGGGCAACTACAACGACCATATTGTCAGCACCACCATCAAACCTTTCGACATCAAGTGGATGCCCATGCGCGGCAATACGCTTACCCAGGTGGAATACACCGTCAAACTGTATGACGACCTCGGCGCTTTGTCCGACCTAGAAAGTCGCACCCCCTTGGCCACCAAGACCTTCAAGAAGATGGCTGTGGGCGATGACTATCTGGACAACAGCAACGACCCGATGTCGATAGGCGACACCAACTGGAAACAGTACATGCAGCAGGGCAAGAAGTATATTGTCACTGTAGCCACCAGCTACAACTATCGCTACGTGGACTACACCATCAACGAAACCAAGCACTACGTCAACGGCATTGAGGCCGACACCGAATACGACACCGTGAAGGTCACCCATGACGACTCGGGCAACTGCCTCTCGACCATGAAGTTCCAGTGGGGCGTCGACTCCACGCTACTCGACCGTGTGCTGCCTCCGCAGTTTACCAGTCCCGTAAGTAACTCCACCGCCAACTGGGAAGACACAACCTATCTCTACCTTGAGACATCTCCCCTGGAAGAGATATGGCGCTATGACGACTATGATCTCTACTTCACCTGGAAGCCTGCCTCCAACCTCAACGCCAAAGACCAGGACACCGCAATGTATAACCTGTACATATACGAACTGGGCAAGGGCATGGACATCAAGGACGCCATCGAAGGCCAGGCCAAGTTCCACAAGGATTCCATTGCCGACATACGCCTGG
The DNA here is from genome assembly GCA_045222795.1 of Bacteroidales bacterium. Taxonomy (GTDB): domain Bacteria; phylum Bacteroidota; class Bacteroidia; order Bacteroidales; family P3; genus Colimorpha. Next base: position 54,298 of record JBGUZF010000017.1, on the reverse strand, counting down.
TGCACGATATCATCGATTCGCTCAAGGACTATCAGCGCTATGTGGCGCGTGTCAAGGTGATTATCCCCGACACCTCGGGCTACTTGATGTGCAATCACGGATGGTCGCACCCCATCTCCTTCCTCCTGAAGAAGGACACCAACAACTATAGCACGGCCATAGACGTGACGAACGCCTGCTTCCCCAAGGACACCACGGGGTGGAGCAAGAAACTGGTCACTCCCAAGGTGAGCACTCTGGTCAACAACCGTACCAAGCTCAAGATGGGTCGCTTCAACCTGGTCATGCAGAACGGCAAGACCGATAGCAAGAACCGCTACAGCGGCGAGGGCTATGTGGAGTGGACTCCTGTGGCGGGCTACGGCGTCGGACTCAAGGTGCATTTCGACACCCTGCAGATCAATGAGGATAACCGAATCATCTCTGGTACGGCGCGCTCCATTACCAAGGATTCGAACAACTACTTCAACCTCAACATGGGCGACAACAAGTGGGGTGCCGGCTTCGACATGTACTGCGACAAGGGCGTGCAGCTCCTCATGCAGAAAGCCGGCGAGTTTGGCAGTACGGGCCAAGAAATCAAGAATTGGTACAATAAGCTGAACCAGTATGCCAACCCAATCGAGCAGTTTGTGCACGCAATGATTGATGGCGGCGGCTCGATGGGCGTCATCACCACGCCCATTAAGGTCAACGACAAGATGCTCGGCGGCGATTCGGTGGAGAACCTCTCGATGGCTATCAACGACTTCTTCTTCTCGCCGGTGACGGCGCAGATGAACCTTGTGGCCATCTTCGCATCGCACGAGGACAACCTCTACCTGCCGTTCCTCGCCACCAACATCTGTATCGAGCCCGACAAGTTCTTCAGCGATGTTGTGGGCGACGTCAACCTCTTCCTGGGTCAAGACATAGACATGGAGCTCAGCGACGGCTACACCATGTCGTTCAGGCGTCCCACCAAGCTCAGCGACCTCAGCACAGGCTGCCACCTGACCTTCAATGGGGATGGTTTCAAGGAGATTGCCGTCGACGCCGAGCTTTACCTCGGTCCCAAGAACCAGCCCGGCAGCAAGCTTCAGGCCGTCGAGTATAGGGAAGGCAAGGCTACAAAGAGCGATCACCCCGTCAGGATGTTCTTCTACACCAAGTTCAAGTCCTGGAGCGACTGGATTGCCAAGGTGAGCATGGATCCCTTCACCACCGACGAATGCGGCGACTTCGTCTTTGTGCCCACGGGCAGCGGCATGTGGTACGACCACAGCAAGAAAGAGACTCCCAAGGAGGTGAAATTCCCGCAGGGCTACCTGAAAGACCCCAAGGCCTCGGGCGAATGGCAGGGTTTCTATTTGGATGAGTTCACCGTGGTGCTCCCCGAGGATATCACCAACACCTTTGGTGAATTGTCGGGCGAAGAGGCCACTCCTCATGACGGAACCCCCGGCGTGAACAAGTCTGACGGTAAGACCGATGGTAAGACCGACGGTAAGACTGATGGCAAGACCGATGGTAAGACAACTTCCACAGGACAGCCTTCCACAGGACAACCCAGTCAAGGAAACAACCAGGGTGATGGCAAGGGTGCCGGCGGCAATGGTGCCCAAGGTGGTGACAAGGGCAAAACTCCCGGCGGCGGCAATGGACCTGCCGGTGGTGGCAACATGGGTCCCAACTATGGAAAGAGCATCAACTTCTCGGCCAGCGGCCTGATTATCGACAAGGACGGCTTCACGGTCGATATCTCGGTCAACAACTTGGCGAAGTTCGGCTCCAGTGAATCTTACAGCTGGAAGTTCAGCCTTGACCATATAGGTGTCAAGTTCCAGAAGAACGAATTCAAGGAAGGTTATATCAATGGAGAAATGAAGATACCTTTCTTCACCGGCGACACGAAGTACAATCTGTCCATAGGTTCGGAGAAATTGGTATTCTCCATCACGCCTCCCGAGAAAGGCATGAATCTCGACCTCTTCATGGCAGCTGTAAATCTTGACAAGAGCTCGTATTTCAAGATAGAACACGACTACGGCGGCAAAACATGGATTGCCGACCACGATGCTGCTGGCGATGTCACCTATTATGGGCATACCCAGGATCCCAGCACCTTGGTGGATCTTACCCTCAACGGAACAATAAATATCAAGTTTGACGAGGGATTCAAGCTGCCGGTCTCCCTGCCTGACATTAAGTTCCAGAACATGTACCTGCGCAACTACAAGTCGCAGGAGGTGAAGATAGGCGGTGAGAAGGTTACAGCCTACGAGTTCGACGGCTTGGAGATGAGCATCGGCACATGGGGCAAGGCATCGCCACAAAAGTATGTGGGTATCGACTATACTGACAGCGAGGTGACTATGTCCGATCCCGACACGAAGGAAGGTTCCGACAAGGCGGGTAGCGGCAAGGCCATCGCCAGCGGTTCGATAGGCGCATTCTCTTACAGCTTGGAAAAGGTAGAGCCTCTGTTTGAGAGTGTGGCCGACAAGAGCAACACCTACAATGTGGGAATCACCTTCCTGGGTGAAATGAAGTTCGGCATCGGCAAAGACCAATCCATCGGTGCAACACTGGGATTCGGCATTGGCTGCCATGTCAACATAAAGAGCTTTGCGATAAGCGATTTCGACGGCGTGTTCGACGAGGCCGCTGTCGAAGCAAACATGGGTCCCCTTGGCCATGTGAGAGGTGCCGTGAGACATAGCAGGGATGAAAACGTCGGGTACGGAAACTGCTGGATAGGATCTCTCAATGTCAGTATTATGAATGTTATCAACTGCTCGATGGGTGCAGGCTTCGGTACCAGGAAGAAGGGTGGCTCGGACGAGACTTACGACTGGTGGTTCGTCGAAGGTGCGGCAGAAATCCCAGGAGCGGGAATCCCGCTGGGTGCTGTCAGCATCAATGGTTTCGGCGGCGGTTTCGCCTATAATATGAAACTTAGGTCCAATACCAAGATAAGCAGTAGCAATGTGGCTGCTGCCAAGAGTTTTGTCGAGACGATGGTTGCCAGCGACGGTGAACACTTCTATCCAGAATACGATGCGTGGGTGGCCACGGCCGGTATCAGTTTGGCCATGACTGGCTCTTCCACCACGATGAACGCCAGCGGCGTGCTGTGCTTCCGTATCGGCAACGGCCACTTCAGCGGCATCAGCCTGCAGGTCAATGCCAAGATACTTTCCGGCTACGATGAAGTGAAGAAAGAGGGTACCAATGCGGCCATCACTGTGGGTGCTTATATCGGGTATGAAGAGGATACAGAAAATGAAGGTGGATGGGAACTCTCATTCGCCGCATGCGTGAAAGGCTCTGTGGGTCTGACGGGTCTGGTCCGCCAGTCGGAGAACGAATCAGACAAGGAAAAGGCAGGCGATTGTACCGACTCTCCGTCGAGATACCCGCTTACCAGCTCCGACGGCAAGAGCGGCGGCGCCAGCTCTGAATCGATTGCAGTGGTTGACACCGAAGCCGAAAAGGCAGGGAATAAAAATGATGATAAGAAAGATAGTAAAAAGGATAACAAGGGGAAGAATGGCGTTACCATCAACATACCCATTGACTTCTACATGCACAACTATGGCAAGAACAATAGTCCGAACGTGAGGGGGTCAAAGACGGAATGGTACTTCTCTGTCGGCAAGCCCGCCAAGGACGAACGTGTTAGCGTTAACGTCAGTCTGGATTTAGGCATTGCCAAGGCATCGACGGAATTTACCGCCTATATCATGTGTGGCAACTACTTCCCGGGCGGCTATACTTTGCCTGAGTTGGACGCCGAAATAAGGAATGCCCTCGGCAGCAAGTATGAGCGGTTCAGCAATTCGCGCAACAATCTCAAAATGCCGTCGGCTGGTGGCTTTGCCTTCGGAGCCTCTTTTGCCGCCAATCTCGAGGTAAATATGTTCCTGTACCTCAAGGCCGATATCAGGCTTGGTGTCGACATAGCCCTGCTGGCCACCAATGGTGCCAGTTGCGGTGGCTACTCCGAAATAGGAAAGAACGGATTCTACGGCATGGGACAGGCCTACGCCTACTTCGACGGTGAAGTGGGTATAGGTCTCGACCTGGGTTTCTGGAAGGGCCATCTCTCCATGGCCTCGTCCACGATGGCCGCCGTGCTGCAGGCTGGTGGCCCCAAGCCCACTTGGGCCTACGGTCTGCTGGCCTTCAAGGCCACCTGTCTTGGCGGCTTGGTGAAGATCAACACCAGCGTCGACTTCAAGGTGGGTAATGTCTGCGTGCCGGGCAACACCGACCCGCTGGCCAACGTCAAGCTGTTCCAGAATGTCACCCCGGCCTACAACACCTTGGCGGACTCGAAGAAAGACGGCTGCAGGGTGTCTCCCTATACCTCGGGAACCATCACCTCCAACCTGCCGTGGAACGAGGATGTGTACCTCTGCGCCGATCAGAAGTATGGCGACGGCACCACGACGCGCAAGTTCCGCTTCATCATTTGCGCCGACGAGTGTGATGCCTCCTATAATAAAATCGGTAAAAAAATCACTAGCCAGATGTCGACAACACTGATTGGTAAAAAGAAGAAAACTGGCATGGTAGATGACAGAGGTGGCGAAACGAACAGGACCAGTGGTAACAAGGGCTTTACCGATATTGCTGACGGAACGTGGGTGAACATGCCGCTAAAGTATTCGCCCAACCCCATGGAGACCAACATGCAGAACTTTGAATGGACGTCGGGCGGCCTGCCTGGCCAGTCAGAGATAAAGATCAAGTTGAAGGGTCGAGCCTTTGAATACCGCAGAAGTGGCGAAGAGAACGACCTCACAGACGCCCAGGTGAAGAAGGATACCTGCTTTGACCTTGGTGACCAAGGTTATGTAACTGGGTTCAACCAGTATATGCACTACGGGGAAAACAAAAAATGGTGGCCCAATCAACGCCGTTGGCGCAACCCGCTGTACACCGACCGTGGGAAGTCGTATGCCAAATACTGGGCGCAGGACACCACCTTCTATGTCACCACCACGGCACAGCCTGCCGATTTGACCGACAATGTAATCTTTACATGGCCATACAACGGCGACCCCAATTTCCCAATCAACGAGTTTGTGGCATTCAACGAAAAGCGGGTCCTCATCTACCTGATGCAGGACGCGGAGTTTATAGAGAATCTTGAGGATGACGGCCGCGACATGAAGGCGTTCCTCATTGTGGGCGGCAAGGGTGGCACAACCTACGAATGCGGGTGGGATTACCACAAGAGCGAAAACCAGTATATGGGAAGCGTCCATCCCTGCCTGGAGGTGATATTGCCCCGCGATCTGACCCGGACTCCGAGCAAATTCAAGGGCAAGCCTATGGCTCTCAGAATCCTTATGGCAAAAACCGACGATGTGAACCTCACTGTCGAGAACCTGAAGGCTGTTGCCGCGGGGTATGCCAACGCCATGCAGATGCAGGAAGAGGTGGCCAAGCGCCAGAACTATGCCGAAAAGTTGGAAGAAGTGAAGAACAGGTACAAGTATGAAGTGAAACCCAACAACTCGTCCAACTCTTCTCTCAGAATCCGAACCGTGCAAGGACAGAAAACGTACAAGTATAGCGACGACATGTACAACGACCAGGAATACCAGATGCTGATGGCCGCCCTGGCCACCGACGACACGGTGGGCGACACCAACCGTATGTTCGCCCGCAAGATGCTCAACGACACATACGCCATATACCTGTCGACGGGCAGCGTAGTGTATTCGCTCTATTTCCGTACGCATGAGAAATACTCGACATATGAGGTGTTGGTGAAGAGCGACGAGTTCAAGAATCCGTCGAAGGGACAGGATGTTGGCAACTATAAAGACAAGATTGTCTACAGGTATGCCTATCTCTTTGCCCCATACGAGCCTGATGACAAAAAACAGTATCACACTGGAACCGTTCTGCCCCCCATCATGTATCAGGTGTTCGCGTGGGAGCGTACCAGTGACAAGCCCCACGACTACCAGTTGTTTAAGAAATACACGACGGCTATGAGCGGCTTGGACAACGCGGTCAAGAACACTCCTATTCCAAGTAACCATCCGAAGAAAGTGGGTGCTCCGTACGAATATGAACCATGGAATCCCAAATGGGACAATAACAATATCAAGGCATCGGCGATGGCCGCTCAATACAAAGAGGGTTTCGTCCGTGTTGCCGGTGCGCAGAACCTTGACGACAACTTCATGAATCTCGATATGCGCATGATGACAACCAAGAATGGCGACAACCTTTATGTGAGTGCGGACAACACTGGGCGGTCGTCGTTCTGCAGCGTGCCCAATGTCGTCAGATGGAAGCTTAAGGACTGTTGGCGTTACGACTCAATAACCTTCTTTGACGAGAACTACCGGAAGGAGGGTTTCTCGGGTAGTCGACCGGAAGAATCATATTCGTACAATTCAGGCGACCTTGTTCCCACGGACCCCCATTCCACGCTGCATAACGATATCAAACGCTACCACGACTTCTTCCAAGAGCTCTTCGACTATGGCGTATATGTCCACAAACGGAATTATAATGCCAAGGTCAAGGAGTTTGAGCATTACGGCAAGGTAGCCTATATACCCAATCAATTTGCCACAGAAAAAATTCCCTACACAATTCCAAAGGGAGTGCTGATGACTTGGTGGATGTGGAACTGGAATGGCGTCTACCACGCTTTATGCGACAGATGCAAAGAGAAGGGATACACACGTTATGACAAAAAGGTGTATGATAAAACTCTGAACATCTCTGCATCTAAAATGATGAAACATGGAGGTATGTATAATGTATACTGGAACAACTATATTATCCATTTCAAGTCAACGCCATATTGGATAGATGCCGACAGGGCCACATGCTATAGTAATTTGTTTACTTTGGACAATCGTGTGGGAGAACTTGACGAGAAATGGTTTGTAGGCTATTCTGGCTATTATGCAGGCAGTAAAACTACCGCGACTTTTTATGGTTGGCCGGGACTGTTGAACACCATATATAATGGAACAGTAAGCGGTAATGAAGAAAAGATAAAAAGGAATTGCCATAAGGAAATCTACATTGATTTCTATTATATCTCTGCGGGAAGCTACGCTCTCAATAATACGATGGGAAAGATAGTCGACATGTCATACGATGCCAGTACTGGTGGCTACAACCAGCCTGTGGCGAATAGTAAGTATGAATCCAGCTTTAAGTGGAGTTACAAGCCTACGCTTACGGCAATTGAACAGTTGCTGAAGCTTTATGCCGGTTTAACCTTCCGCCGGGCCGACAAAGGTGGCGACCAGGAATCCAACCGCCAGCAACACCAATGGGAGACCGACTAATATTGTGTAACGAAAAACAAAATACCAATGCGTAATAATTTCATGAAAAATATGAGAAAACTGTTGTGGGCTTTTCTTATCCTCCTGCCCATGGACATTACGGCACAGGTGCTTGCTGATTCTACGGCGCAGGCCGGCGACACCGTGTCCATGCTACCCCGCAGTCAAACGAAGAGTGTGAAACTGCTCGCGCGCGCCTACGGCGACAGCATCGTGCTGCGCTGGGCCACCGAGGACGCCGGCCTCTGGATTTCCTCCAAGGACAACGGATGGATGCTCTTCCGGGCTTCGGCCGACGACCCCGACACGGCCTACTCCATCGACCGCTATGGCGACACCATCCCCTTCGTGGCCCTCAACGGCGGCAAGCCCATCAAGCCCCTCACCCTCGACGAGATGATGCAGCGCTTCGACAGCACCAACTTCTACGCCGGCGTCGGCGCCCAGGCCCTCTATGGCAAGTTCGAGTACAACGTCAACGAGTCGGCCTCCAAGGCCAACCTTGACTTCCTCTCAATGGCCGCCAAGCAGTACCAGGAGCAGACCCAGCGCCACTTCATGGCCATGCTGGCCGCCGAGTGCGACCCGCAGGTGGCCTCGGCCATAGGCCTCCGCTTCGTGGACCGCGACGTAAAGCCGGGTGAATACTACGAGTATATACTGCAAAGCCTCATTCCCCCCGACTTTGCCGACATGGAATCCCCTGAAGTGCAGCTCCGCAACTACCCCTACGAGCGTACGGAGGAGGAGATGATTCCCGACATTACCGTCACCCAGCTCGACGCCTACCGTGTGGCTGTGCGCTGGGACAAGAACAAACTTTCGGGCTACTACATCGACCGTCGCGACGACGCCGACACCGCATGGCGCAACCTCAACACCCAGGCACCTGTATGGCCCATGCTGCCAACAGCAGATGTAAAAGCCGTGATGGGCGACAGTGTCGCACGTTGGATGAAGAACGAGGTGGTGTATATCGACTCCCTGGAGATTAACCACACTTACAGCTACCGCGTGCGCGCTTTCGACGCCTTCGGCGGCAACCCCGAACCCCGCACAACCGAAACCTTCCGTATGGCCGATTTGATACCGCCCGAAGCCCCTATCCTTAACAATGTCTTTCCTGTCGACAACCGAGTCTGCAAACTGACGTGGACGAACCCCGCCGTTACAGACGACATTTCAGGCTACGTAGTGGTGTTCTCAAGAAAGATGACGGGACGTTGGAAGGCTGTGTCCGACCTGCTGCCCGCCAGTGCCACCTCCTACGAGGACAAAAACGCAGGCAAACGCGGCCGCGGCTTTTACCGTGTTTTCGTCACCGATACATCGGGTAACGCCAATTACTCCAACCCTGTAGCCAACAACATTGAGGATGTCATAGCCCCGGAAGCCCCGACAGGCCTTGCTGCAGTGGCCAAGGACACCAACGGCAGCGTATTCATCCACTGGAACCCCAACCACGACGAAGACCTGCTGGCCTACAAGGTGTACTTCGCAAACCAGAAGGACCACGACTTCATCGAGCGCTCAAAGGGCTATCTCTATGACACCTTTTTCTATGACACCGTAAACCTCAACTCCCTCACCCATCATATCTACTACTACGTCATTGCTGTGGACAACAGCCACAACTTCTCCGCCACCTCCGACACGCTGTGTGTGGCTTTGCCCGACCTGCTGCCCCCCGGCGTATGTGTACTCAAGGATATCCACCAGGAGGGCGACAGTGTGATAATCAATTGGTATCGCTCGTCCAGCGACGACATCGCCAACTTCTACATCTATCGCAAACCCCACCCCACACCCAACTGGGAGTGCATTGCCAAGATGCCTGTCAATACGGTGATATCCGACAGCATTGTCTCCTTTGTCGACAAGCCCGGCACCTCTATCCACCCATGGGATTATTGCATCGAGGTGCGCGACTCTTCGGCCAACAGCAGCGGCATGTCGGGCCATGCAGTTATCAGGGTGGAGAAGGATCCTCTTGTTAAGATGGACATCTCCTTGAAAGCCAAGTACAAGAAGGGCAAGACCACCTTGACGTGGAATTACACGTACGATGGATTGAAGGATTACTACGGAGTCGTCTACCGCCAGGACGGCGACGGCGAGTTCCGCGATATCGGCACCTTCTCGCGCAAGGACGTCAGCTACGTCGATGCCAACGCCCCTGCCAAGAGCAGGTGTACCTACTACATCCAGCTGCAGCTCGGCCGCGGTCAGCACTCCTCACCGTCGAACCAGGTCTCGGTGAAGACCAAGTAGAGCCCTGTAAGGATCTTATAATGGTAGCCAGCCGACTCATTTGGCTGGCTACCATTTTATTTTCTTCTCCATTTATCTTTTTTTTGTAATTTTGGCTTACGCCGACGTTATTCGCTACAATAATTTATTAAGAGGTGCTCATGGCCTAAGCAACTTCATTTCGGAAATACAAATTTTTTTTTGTATTTCGCTCAACTTTCGTAATTTTGCACCCGTTATGTTAGACAAGTTAGAAGCAATATACGCTCGTTATCAAGAGATTGAACAGCAGATGAATGACCCGCAGGTTACTGCGGACATGAAGCGCTACGTCAAATTGTCGAAGGATTACAAGGACTTGCAGCCTGTGGTGAAAGCCTACAAGGACTACAAAGCGCTGCTCGACACCATAGCCGAGTGCAAGGAACTGTTGGAGAACGAGAAAGACCCCGAGCTGAAGGAGATGGCCAAGGAAGAACTCCTCGCCAGCCAGGAGCGCCGCGACAAGATGGAGGAGGAGATACGCATACTGCTCATCCCCGCCGACCCGCAGGACTCGAAGAACGCCGTGGTGGAGATACGCGGAGGCACGGGTGGCGACGAGGCTTGCATTTTCGCCGGCGACCTGTTCCGCATGTACACCCGCTACTGCGAGAAGAAGCACTGGAAGGTGGAGGTCACCGACTTCAACGAGGGCACCTCGGGCGGCTACAAGGACATCACCTTCACGGTTACCGGCGAGGGTGTCTACGGCCTACTGAAATACGAGAGCGGCGTGCACCGCGTGCAGCGCGTGCCCGCCACCGAGACGCAGGGCCGCATCCACACCAGCGCCGCCGGCGTGGTGGTGCTGCCCGAAGCCGAGGAGTTCGACGTGGAGCTGAACATGAGCGACGTGCGCATCGACACCTTCTGCGCCAGCGGTCCCGGCGGCCAGTGCGTGAACACCACCTACAGCGCCGTGCGCCTGACCCATATCCCCACGGGTATTGTAGTCTCTATGCAGGACCAGAAGAGCCAGATAAAGAACAAAGAGAAGGCCATTAGCATCCTCCGCACCCGCCTCTACGAGCGCGAGTACAACAAATATATGGAGGAACTCTCCTCCAAGCGCAAGACTATGGTGGCCACTGGCGACCGCTCGGAGAAAGTGCGTACCTACAACTACCCTCAGAGCCGCGTCACCGACCACCGCATAGGTTGGAGCATGCACAACCTCCCCGCCTTTATGGACGGCGACATCGAGGAGTGCATCGAAGCCCTCCAGCTCGCCGAAAATGCCGAGAAGTTGAAGGCGTCGGTGGGATGATCAATCCTAGCCCTGTAAGGGCGACATAATTTAGCCGTGGGTGTTAACCCACGGAACATGATACCCCCGTAATATTGAGCCCCGTAGGGGCGACACACACCGCCAATGTGCCGCCCCTATGGGGCTCGAAATATCTATATGACGCTGTTCCCCGTGGGTTGCGCTACGCTCCACCCACGGCTAATATCTGCCGCCCCTACGGGGCTTTGCCGTAATAAACACTATGCTTTTAATAACTTTTCGGTGATGGCAAATTCCGTGTGGCGGAATTGCAGTATTTTTGCATTTTGATATAATAACACGAATTATCACGAATTGGCCATTAATTCATAGATAATTAAATGGCAATTCATGTTAAACAACAAAGAAAACTCACTGATATGAAGAAATACATAGCACTTGTTTGCCTGAGTTTAATTCTCAATTCTCAATTCTCAATTCTCAGTTCTGCCTCGGCCCAGAAGCCCAAGCAGGCCACGGAGTTCACCGTCGCAGGATTGCCCGACGAACTGCTGGAATGGATGAACAAGTCGACATCGGACGGCGACCGCCAGAAGGAGAACACCAAGACCATCAAGGCCTTCCGATCGGTCTACTCGAGTCTCGACAACAGCATGCAGGAACGCCTGGTGGGTGTCTACACCTACGCCGTGAAGGCCAAGATGAAGGGTAACCCCGAGGTGTGCGGCCTCACGCGTGTGTTCACCGCCATAGCCACCACACCCGCCGGCGGCACAAGCGTGGCCAACGCCTACGGCAATGCGCCCAACCTCGACGGTTTCGTCACCTCGCTCGAAGCCCTCAAGAAACGTGCCGCCAAGCCCAAGGCCGTTGTCGAATATGTGGACTTCTGCGAGACGCTCTTCTCCGACAGGGTGCTCTACCGCAGCAACTCGTGCGAGTGGCGCTTCGACGCCAAGACCCCGTTCCGCCTTGGTGTCGCGGATGGTAAGCTGCTGGTGTGGTTCGACACACCGTCCAACCTGAGCTATGCCTCGTCGAAGGACCAGAACGTCATCAACGGTACCACGGGTGTGTACGACTACAAGGAGAACCTGTGGCAGGGCGAGGGTGGCCGCATCGACTGGGGCCGCACGGGCCTGAATGCAGAGGTGTGCTATGCCGACCTGGGCAAGTACAAGGCTGAGACCAAGTTTCCCAAGTTCAGCGCCGACAGTGTGAGGTTGGTGAACACGCACTATTTCAGCGACCCCGTCATCGGCAAGGTGGAGGATGTGCTGAGCAATGCCATGGAGCCCGAGAAGTACAGCTACCCGCGCTTCCGCAGCTACAAGCGCGACTTTGTAATCAAGAATATACTGCCCGACGTTGACTACCGCGGCAGCTTCATGATGAACGGCGCCAAGTTCCTCACGGCGTCGAGCAAGCACCCCGCGAGCCTGGTGTTCAACACCGACGGCAAGCCCCGCATGGCTGTCACCTCGCTGAAGATGACCTTCACGCAGGACCGTGTGGTGAGCGAGAATGCCACCGTGGCTTTCTATATCGGCGAGGAGGACTCGATAAGCAACACCGGCGTCACGGTGCGCTACAACGCCGCCGAGCACAGGGTGGTGCTCAGCAACGACCAGCAGCGCAACTACTACTGCCCCTATATCGACTCGTACCACGGTTTGGATATCTACAGCGACGACATAACATGGATTACCACTGGCAGCGAGCTGGAGTTCTCGAACCTCACCACTTCGGGTTCGGCTAGCCAGGCCACCTTCGAGAGTAGCAACTGCTACACCTACCGCAAGGCCCGTGACATACAGGGCATAGAGGATGTGAGCCCCGTGCGCCGCGTTTACGAGTTCGCCGAAGCCACGTCGTGGAACTTCTCGCTCAAAGCCTTCTCCAACGACATAGGGCTTGACATAAGCCAGACGCAGTTGATGATACACAATCTGGCGCGCTATGGCCTGGTGTCGTATAACGAGATGACCGGCCGCGTGCAGGTGAACCAGAAACTGGAGGACTATGTGAAGGCCGAGTCGAAGGCCAAGGGCTTCGATTACGACGCCCTGTCGCTCGAGAGCAACGCCAAGGGCTACAACGCCCGCATGAGCCTCGACGACTACCTGCTGAAGATGCGCGGCGTGAAACAGTTCGTGGTGAGCGACAGCCAGAAGGTGGTGGTGTACCCCAAGGGGGGCAACATCACCGTGGGCAAGAACCGTGCCATTGGCTTCACTGGCCGCATCGACGTGGGCCGCTTCATCATGTTCGTCAGCGACGCCGACTTCAACTACGAGCAGTTCAGCTTCGAGCTGCCTAAGGTGGACTCGCTGTTCTTCTATGTCCCCGAGTTCGACAATCCCGACACCGACCACATGGTTATGACGCCCCTATACGCACTGGTGGGCAGCCTGCGTGTGGACAAGCCCGACAACCACTGCGGACTGACCAAGAACAAGGAGTACCCCATCTTCGAGAGTCGCGAGAACAGCTACGTGTACTACGACAAGCGCGACATCTGCGGCGGCAAGTATGTGCGCGACCGCTTCTACTATACGCTGCATCCTTTCACCATCAACAGCCTTGTGGACTTTGTCACCGACGAGCTGCAGTTTAACGGTGTGCTCAACTCTGGCGGCATCTTCCCCGACATCACCTATCCCCTCAGCGTACAGCGCGACTACTACCTTGGCTTCAAGGTAGAGACTCCCGCCGGCGGCTATCCTGCCTACGGCGGCAAGGGAACCTACAACAATACTATAACTCTCGACCATTTCGGTCTCAAAGGCTCGGGTGACCTCAATTACCTGACCTCCACCACGCGCTCGAAGAACTATCTCTTCCTGCTCGACTCCATGTCGGCCACCACCGACACCTTCTTTGTGCGCGAGGAGCAGGGCTTCCCCGACATACGCGGCGGCAAACTCACGGAGCGCTGGTACCCCTATATGGACTCGATGGCCGTGGCCACCACCACCAAGGGACGGCCCTTCCGCATGTATCATGACGACGCCCAGTTCCGTGGACGCATAGACATCACGCCCAAGGGTGCTACGGCGGCTGGTACAGCCACCGTCAGGGAGGGCACCTTGGTGAGCCCACGCTTCGACCTGCTGGCCATGGAAATGAACGCCGAGGTGAGCGACTTCACGCTTCAGAGCACCAAGCGCAACGCAGTGGCCTTCACGGCCAAGCATGTGCGCTCGCATGTGGACTACGACAAGCGTATCGCCGAGCTGCGCATCGCCGACGGTCCCGCCCGCACCGAGCTGCAGCTCGTCAAGCAGGCCGCCTATGCCGACGTCTTCACGTGGAATATGGACCGCAAGGTGCTCGACATCGCCAACTCCACGCGTCCCACCTCCGAGGGTATGGATGCCATGGATATCCGCATGCGCCTGCAGAAACGCGGCGACCTGCCCGGCGTGCGCTTCGTGGGCACCGCCCCCGAGGCCAAGGAGCTCAGCTACCATTCGCTGCTGTCGACCTACGACTACGAGCGCGGCGAGCTCTCGAGCCAGGGCGTGTTCTTGATAAATGTGGCTGACGCCGCCATAGCCCCCGCTGCCGACAGCCTGCATATACACAACGGTGGCAAGATGGGCATCATGGCTAATGCCAAGATTATCTTCAACCGCGACAGCGCGTGGCATTATGTCACCGGTGCCGACGTGATGATTGCCAGTGCTGAAAAGTATACCGGCAAGGGCTATATGGACTACCATAACGACACCAAGAAGACCCAGCGCCTGTTCCTCAACGACATTGCCGTCAACGCTCGCGGTGTCACAGTGGCCAGCGGCACCATCAGCGACAGCGCATCGTTTACCATCAGTTCTGCCTTCGGCTTCGCCGGCAAGGTACGTGCCGAGGGCGACCATGCCTATCTGTGGTTCGAGGGTGGCGTGCGACTGCTGCAGCCCTGCATCCCCAAGGAACAGCTCGGCCTGCTGGCGTACAAGGGCTATACCGACCCCGAGCATGTCCATGTCGCTGTGCCCGAGCAGGCCACCGACTGGCACGGCCGTCGCATCGCCACCTCGATATTGCTCGAGCGTCATACCCTCAAGATGCAGCCTGCCTTCCTCACCGATGCCAAGGTTGAGGGCAACGAGCTCCTCTCGGCCCACGGCGTGCTCACCTATCTCGGCGACCGCAAGCAGTACATGATAGCCTCCGAGGCCAAGGTCTCAGACCCCGACATCATCGTGGAGCCTTACCTGGCCATGAGCACTACCGACTGCAATGTCGAGGGCGAGGGCTTGGTGAACCTCACGCTGCGCAAGTCGCAGGCCTCCTTCTACGCCTACGGTACCGCCAGTGTGGGCATACAGGACGACAAGGAGGACCATCTCGCCACGGTCTTCGGCATGACCTTCCCCTTGGCCAAGGATGTCGTCGAGGGCTTGTACAACAACATCAAGGAAGACCTGCGCCTGAGCTTCGCCATGGGCAATACCAACCCTGAGTTGCGCCACGCCATGATGTACCACCTCGGTGCCGATAAGGGTGCCGGCGTCTATGCTATGTACAGCACCACCGGCAAGCTTTCCGAGATTCCCGCCCCCATGCAGAGCACGCTGCTGTTCGACCATGTGCGCTGGCAGCACAACCCCGCCGTGGGGCTCTACTATGATGGCAAGGTGACCCTGGTAGCCGTGGGCGACAAGCCCGTGGGCTTGGAGATGCGCCTCAAGGCACAGATCTCCAAGCGTGGCAACACACAGATAATGACCTTCTACATCGAGGCCGCCAAGGACCACTGGTACTTCTTCAAGTATGACCTTGCGGGTCAGGAACTCACCATCTACGGCTCCGACGGCGCATGGCTCGACAAGATCAAGGCTATACCCCTCGACCAGCGCAAGATTGAAAAAGAAGGCATGGGTACCTTCCGCTACTTCGTTGGCAACAACTCTGGTGAAGTGCCCAACTGGTTGCAGTGGTTCAGTAGCACTGTGTATCAAGAGAACGACTAAAGGCTCCTGCCCACTGACGCGGGCGAAATCTAGTAAATCTTGTAAATAGAAAAAGAAGACCAGCAATATTGTTGGTCTTCTCTTTTTGGCGCCCGATGGCATAGCCAGCCGAGGTTGAAGGGGCAAAGGTACTTGTTCAGGTTCTGTTCCGGGCATAAAAAAAGAAGACCGTTTGGTCTTCTTTCCTCTTGGTGCCCGGAACAGGACTTGAACCTGCACTCCTCTCGAAATACGCACCTGAAACGTACGCGTCTACCAATTCCGCCATCCGGGCTCTTACATTGATTCTGGTGGGTGCCCAGGACAAGACTTGAACTTGCACCGCCTATGGCGACTACCCCCTCAAAGTAGCGTGTCTACCAATTCCACCACCTGGGCATTAAAATTGAAAATTGAAAGTTGAAAATTGAAATTCAGCAGTCAAAATTCAATGCTCTCATCTGTCGAAAGCGGGTGCAAAATTACAAACAATTTCCGATATGGCAAAATTATTTTTGCAATTATTTTGCAATAGGCTGATATTCCGTGCTGTCGGTAAAGAAAATGTCACGGCTGAGCTTGGCTTGCAGACGCAGCATGGCGAGCCCGTCGACCACTTTTGCCCCCCTCTCGGCGGCCTGTCGCATGAGCAGAGTGGGGGATGGGTTGTAAATCAGATCGTAAACTAATTGAAAATTGAAAATTGAAAATTGAAAATTGGGAGGCAAGGGGGAAGCGTCGATGTTGGGCCAGGTGCCTATGGGGGTGGCGTTGATTAGAATGATGAATGATGAATGATGAATGATGAACGAGGGAAGGTCTTTATAGCCGATGGAGTTGGGGTGCAGTTCGGGAGTGCGGCTGACGAAGGTGTAGTCGATGCCCATCTGGCCGAGGGCGTAGGCTACGGCGCGGGCGGCGCCGCCGGTGCCGAGGATAAGTGCTAAGTTGAAAGTTGAAAGTTGAAAGTTGAAAGTTGAAATTGTTTCCTCGAGGGTGTGGCGGAAGGCGGGAGCGTCGGTGTTGTATCCTATAAGTTTGCCGTCCACAACCTTGACACAATTGACGGCACCGATTTCCTTGGCTTCGGGACTCATCGCGTCGAGGTAGGGGAGGATGGCCTCCTTGTAGGGTGCGGTGACATTGAAGCCGCTGATGTCGTTGTCAACGACCCACCGCTGTAGGCCGTCGAGCGACGGCAGCTCGCAGAGGCGGTAGTCGGCAACGTCGGCAGGCACAGTCTCCTCGAAGAGGCGCTGCGACCATGAATGACCCAAAGGCTTGCCTATTAGTGCGTAGTGCTTCATTTTCGGGATGCAAAGATACGAATAATTTGTATACGTGTGAAAAAAATATTATCTTTGCATTCTTATTGGTATGAAGATTGTCCGCAAAATACTGCTGGTAATCAATATAATATTGATTTTGGGGTTTCTCCTGACGACCCTTGGCGGCCTCGTGGCACCGTCGGTCACCGTGCTGCCGGGTCTGTTGGCCTACGGCTACCTGCCTATGTTGGCGGCCAACGTGCTGATGGTAGTGATATGGTTGCTTATGGGCCGCTGGCAGTGTCTGCTGTCGGTGGCTGCCATTGCGGCACGCTATATGCTGATACCCCTCTTCTTCCAGATAGGTGGAACATCAAAGATTCCGTCGGCCGACGAGCACCCTGCCATGGTGACGGTGATGAGTCACAACGTGCGCCTCTTCCGCGGCTCGCAGCAGCAGCCCACCTCTACCGACAGCAACGCCATGGAGTTCATAGCCATGGTGCGCCAATATAACCCCGACGTGCTTTGCCTGCAGGAGTATGCCGCTCCCAAGACCGTGCGGCTCACCGACAGCCTGGTGCTTATGGGTTACAACCACTACTACGGCTCGCACACCGCCAAGAACGGCCTACCCTATGGCACCGTGGTCTTCTCGCGTCTGCCTATGACCTACGTGAACCGTATCGACGGCGAGAAACTGCTGGCGGAGCTGCTGTGCGACGGACGCCATTTCCGTGTCTGCGCCATCCACATGGACAGCTACCGCTTCGACGCTGCCGACCTTGAGGAGATAGAGCGGGTGACCCATGGCGACATGAGCCACAACTCGGGGCACACTATGGAGAAGGTGAAAGAGACCATCCTCTGCCATGAGGAGGAGTGGAACGAGCGCATCAAGCCCGTGGTCGAGGCAAGTACCATGCCCATGCTCCTAGCTGGTGACCTCAACGACATACCCAACTCGTGGCTCTACGCCCAGATTTCCAGGCTGATGAAGGACACCTATTGTGAGGAGGGCCTCGGCTACAGCAACACCTACAACGGTGGCTTCCCGAAGTTCCGCATCGACATGGTGTTCCACAGCGACGGCTGGCAGACGCTGAGCTACCGCCGCATCAAGACCGATATCTCGGACCATTATCCAGTGCTCACATCGTTAGAATTGGTGCCATGAGGAAAGCGGAGCTATACAAGCGTGTTATCGAATATTTCGAGGAGGCTATGCCTGTGGCCGAGACCGAGTTGCATTTCGGCTCGCCCTTCCAGCTGCTGGTGGCCGTGGTGCTCTCGGCGCAGTGTACCGACAAACGAGTGAACATGGTCACGCCGGCCCTCTTCGCCGCCTATCCTACCGCCGAGCAGATGGCACAGGCTTCCGAAGACCAGATATTCGACTACATACACTCGGTTTCCTATCCGCGCAACAAGAGCCACCACCTTGTGGGACTTGCCAAGATGCTCGTCGAGGAGTTCGGCGGCGTGGTGCCGTCGGATGTCGATCAGCTGCAGCGTCTGCCAGGCGTGGGTCGCAAGACGGCCAACGTGGTGGCTGCCGTGGTCTTCGACCTTCCCGCCATGCCGGTAGACACGCATGTGTTCCGCGTGGCAAACCGCATAGGACTTACCGTGAACAGCAAGACGCCCCTACAGACCGAGCGCGAGCTGGTGAAGCACATAGCCCCCGAGCTGCTGCCCAAGGCGCACCACTGGCTGATACTCCACGGCCGCTACGTCTGCACGGCACGCAAGCCGCATTGTGAGGCTTGTGGCTTGACGGAAATATGCCGCTACAGAAAGGAGGTGGGCGGTGATATTCACTAACCCAGCCTTCCTTTGGGGTCTGCTGGCGGTGGCCATTCCCATAGCGGTGCATCTGTTCAACTTCCGCCGCTACAAGAAAGTCTATTTTAGCAATGTCGACCGCCTGGTGGAACTGCATACCGAGAACCGTCGCCGCAACGACCTGCGCCGTTGGCTGGTGCTGGCAATGCGCATATTGGCCATAGTGTTCCTCGTGCTGGCTTTCGCCCAGCCCGTCCTCACCGACGGCACCACGACGATGAAGAGTGGCCAGACGGTGGTGAGCATCTATGTCGACAACAGCTACAGTATGGAGAGTGCCACCACCGAGGGCAGCCAGCTCGCCGCCGCCTGTCGCAAGGCAGCCGAAGTGGCTGGAACCTACGGTGTGGGCGACCGCTATCAGCTGCTCACCGCCGACCTCGACGGCAGCAGTCAGCGCTGGCTCTCGCGCGACGAGCTGCTCGACGCCCTCGATGCTTTGCAGCCCTCGCCGGCAAGCCCTATGCTGAGCGACGTCATAAGCCGCCAGCTCGACTTCATGCGGCAGAGCGGCGCAGCCAACCGTCACGCATACGTTATTAGCGACTTCCAGCGCAGCGGCAGCGACCTCGACCTGCTGCCTGCCGACAGTTTGGCCCTCGTCACGCTGGTGCCCCTCGAAGGCATCGGTGCCGACAATATCTATATCGACACTGTGACTCTCGATGCTCCGGCCTATTTCGTCGGAGGACGTGTTACCGCCAAGGTGACGGTGCGCAACAGCGGCAGCCGCGATGCCGAGAAGGTGCCCGTGAAGCTCTACGCCGACGGGCGCGAGCGTGCCCTGGCCACCGTTGACATTGCCGCTGGCGGCAGTGCCTCGGTGGCGCTGCATTTCAGTATCGAACGTGCCGGATGGCTCGACGGATGTGTGGAGATTGACGACTACCCCGTGACCTTCGACGACAGCTACCATTTCGCTCTCCTCGCCGGCAATGCCATCAATATGATTGAGGTCGCCGGTGTCGCCGCCAACGAGAACTTGAAGAAGCTCTTTGGCGCCGACTCGGTGGTGCATTACAGCACCGTGCCGCGAGTACCGGTGTCGCTGGCCGATGCCGACTTCGTGGTGCTCAACGAGGTGAAAAGTCTGGCCTCGGGCGAGGCACAGCAGCTGGCGGCATGGGTCAACGACGGCGGTAGCCTGCTGGTGGTGCTTGCCGCTGAAGACGCAGGTCAGGGGCTTCCCGAGTTGTTGGCCTCCATGAATGCGCCGCAGATACTCCGCTGGGCGAAGCGTGCGTCGCGCGCCAATGCCGTTGACTACGACAACGCCCTCTACCGTGAGGTCTTCGGCGGTCGCGACGAGGATATGGAACTGCCTACGGCGCACGGCCATCATGCCGTTGGCGGAGCAGCCGTGAAGCAGTCGGTGATAACTCTTGCCGACGGCACCGACTTGCTCACCGTCACGCCCTATGGACAGGGCCGCCTCTACCTCTTCTGCACTCCGCTGCGTACGGAGTTTACCGACTTCGTCAGTCAGGCCCTATTCGTGCCTACGCTCTACAATATGGCCCTCTACAGTCGTCCGCTGCCCGAGGCCAGCCACACCCTCGGCGGAGCCGACCCCATAGCGCTGCAGGGTATATACGACCTCGGCACCAAGCCGCCCGAGCTGGTGGCTCCCGACAGCAGCAGCGTAATCCCCGACATCCGCAAGGTGGGCAACCGTCAGCTGCTGGTGCCCCACGGTGACATGACCGTGGCGGGCATTTATCGCCTTGCCGACGAGCATCTGGCTTTCAACTTCCCGCGGCGCGAGTCGGTGATGGACTTCCTGGGCCGCGACGAGGTGGCCAAAGCCATCGACGGCAAGGCGGGCTATTCCATGATTAAAAACAGCGAGAAGCCCATCGGCGACGAACTCCGCGAGCGCGATGGCGGCCGTCAGCTGTGGCGTTGGTGCCTCGTGCTGGCGCTATTGGCATTGGCTGCCGAAGTAGCATTATTGAAAATTGGCACAACAAAACACAATGCTGAAAGTTGAGAATATAACCAAGTCGTTTGGCGACCACCGCGTGCTCGACGGCGTCAGCTTCACCGCTGACCGCGGCGAGGTGGTGGGTCTCCTTGGACGCAACGGCGCCGGCAAGACCACCCTGCTGCGCATCGTCTGTGGCCTCCTCGAGGCCGACGGCGGTCAGGTGCTCTTCGACGACCATATCGGCGTGCCGCAGGAGCTGCTGGGCTACCTGCCTGAGGAGCGCGGTCTCTACCGCCGCATGCGTGCCGGCGAGCAGGCACTCTACTTGGCGCAGATGAAAGGTATGGGTCGCAAAGATGCTGAAACAAGCCTGCGTCAGTGGTTCGACCGTCTGGGGATGGCCGACTGGTGGAACACCCCGGCCTCGCGCCTCAGCAAAGGCATGCAGCAGCGGCTGCAGTTTGTGGTCACAGTTGCCCACAGCCCGCGCCTGCTGGTGCTCGACGAGCCTTTCTCGGGGTTTGATGCCGACAATGCCGACATGCTTTGCCGCGAGCTGCAGCGTCTCTCCTCCGACGGCACCACCGTGCTGCTCTCCACCCACAACCTGCAGGCTGCCACCCAGCTGTGCCATAAAACGATACAGCTATGAAGAAACTGATGCTCATCATTGCCCGCGAATGCCGCATGCGGATGCGTCGCCCCGCCTTCTGGGTGCTCACGCTGCTTGTGCCCGTGGTGCTGGCGGTGCTCTATGTGCTGCCTGTCGTCGCCGCCCAACGTGCCGCTGAGCGCACCACGGTGCTGGTGGTCGACCAGACGGGTCTCTTCGACGGAGGCCTGCAGTCCACCGCCGAGGTGGCCTTCAAGGCTATGCCGTCGCTCGACTACGCCAAGGAGCATTCCGATAAGAACGATGTGATACTCTATATCCCGCTGCGTGAGACCACCATTCCTCGCGACGCCTTCCTGCTCTACGACGGTGGTGTTCCGCCGCTGGCGCTGCAGAGTGCCGTTGACGCACAGATGCAGACCCTGCTGCGCAATGCCATCCTAGAGGATGTCTACCAGCTCGAGCCCTCGGTCTACCATTCCGTCGAGTCCACGCATATCAGCCTGCACACGCAGGAGTCCGCCTCGGGTCGCGAGAGTTTCTCCAATGTGAAGACCGTGGTGGCCATAGTCTTGGCGGTGCTCATGGTGCTGGCATTGGTGGTGTTCGGCGTGCAGGTGGTGCGCAGCGTGCAGGAGGAGCGGCAGAACCGCGTGGCCGAGGTCATCGCCACCGCAGTGAAGCCCGTGAGTCTCCTCGTTGGCAAGATTGCCGGCGTGGCGCTTACTGCCATCGTGCAGCTCACGCTGTGGGTGGCCCTCACCGCCGTAGCCATCGCTGGCGTGCAGGCTGCCAACCCCGATCTCTTCGCGCAAGCCCGTGCCCAGCAGGAGGTGCAGTCGCTGGCCACCAAGGGCACCGCTGCCACCGTGCAGTACGAGACGCCTGTGGCATTGGTCGACCAGACTGTACAAGGCCTTACCGCCATCCGCCTGCCGCTGGTGGCTGGAATGTTTCTACTATACTTCTTGATGGGGTATCTGCTCTATGGGGCCTTGTTGGCCCTGCTTGCCGCGCGCCTCGACAGCGATGCCGACCCACTGCAGTGGTCGCTGCTGATACTGTCGCCGCTGTTTGTGGTGCTGATATTGTCGCCTCTGCTGCTCAAGGCCCCTGCCGGAGTTTTGGCTTCATGGCTCGCCGTGGTGCCCTTCACGGCTCCCGCCGCAGTGCTGCTGCGTTTGCCCTTCGGACTGCCAACCTGGCAGGTGTTCCTTTCCTTAGCCCTTATCCTGCTGTTCTTCGCCGCCTTTGCCATCCTCGCCGCCCGCACCTACAAGCGCCGTCTGGTTGCTTAGTGGGTGAAGACGTAGCGGACGATGTTGGAGCCCATGCGTAGGGCTTTCTGGCGCGTGGCCTGACTGTCGCCGTGGACATCCTGGTCCTCCCAGCCGTCGCCGAGGTCGCACTCCCACGTGAAGAAACAGACCAAGCGTCCTTCCCATATCAGGCCGTAACCCTTGGGCGGCAAGTTGTCGTGCTCGTGGATTTTGGGCAGACCGTTGGGGAAGTCGTATTTCTGATGGTAGATGGGATGGCTGAAGGGCAGCTCGACGAACTCCAGTTCGGGAAACACCTTCTTCATCTGCGGCACAACGAACTCCTTGAGACCGTAGTTGTCGTCGATATGCAGGAAGCCGCCGCCTATAAGGTAGTTGCGGAGGTTCTGTGCTTCGCGGTCGCTGAAGACGACGTTTCCGTGGCCGGTCATGTGGAGCAGGGGATAGTTGAATATCTCGCTGCTGCCCACATCGACGGTGGCGTACTGCGAGGTGAGGCCCATCTGCTGGTCCTGGTTGCAGAAGGCAATGAGGTTGGTGAGCGACGTGGGGTTGGCGTACCAGTCGCCGCCGCCGTTGTACTTAAGCAGGGCGAGCTGCGGCTGCGCCGCGGCTGTATTTATTTGGAAGACAACGGAGACAACAAAGACAACAGATAATATGCATTTGTGGTTTATTATGTCGTCGCACATGCGACGGCAATGTTGTTTGTGTTGTCTTTGAAAAACCATAAATATTATTGTCTTATTTGTTGTCGTTTACGAAGTTGAAGGCGGCGACGGCGTAGAGGGCTGCGGTCTCGGTACGGAGGCGGGCAGAGCCGAAGCTCACAGGCTGGAAGCCGCAGTCGAGGGCGAGGGCTATCTCCTCAGCCGAGAAGTCGCCCTCGGGGCCTATGAGCACCACGGTGTCGCGACCCGGCAGCAGTGCCTCGCGGAGCGAGGTGCGGGGCTTGTCGGGGTCGCAGTGGGCGATGAATTTTAGTGCTTGATTGCTTGATTGCTTGATTGCTTGATTGAGCCAGTCGGAGAGTTTTACGGCGGGGTTGATGCGGGGGAGGGTGAGGTGGAGGCTCTGCTTCATGGCGCTGACGGCCAGCTTCTCGAGGCGGTCGGTCTTGAGGAACGAACGCTCGGAGTGGTCGCACTGCAGCAGCGTTATCTCGCCCACGCCCATCTCCACGGCCTTCTCAACCAGCCACTCCATGCGTGCGGGGTTCTTTGTGGGAGCGACGGCGAGGTGAAAGGTGAAAGGTGAAAGGTGAGAGGTGAAAGGCGATGAACTCACCAGCTGGGCGGCGCGGTCGTTGGCGTCCACTATCTTGCAGTGGTAGAGGTTGCCGCGGCCGTCGGTGACGTTGATGTCGTCGCCTTCGCGCAGGCGCAGAACACGCACAGCGTGGCGGCTCTCCTCGGCATCGAGGGTGCAGTAGCTGTTGGGGGTTATATCTTTACAATAAAACAGTTGCATTCTTTAGGAGTTAAGGAGACAGGAGTTAAGGAGATAAGACAAATGTATCGTTTCGTTTAAACTATCATTCCTGATGCAATGACGAGGTGGGCGTCGCTGTCGTAGATGGTGGCGTACTGGCCGGCGGCGATACCCTGTATGCGGTCGGGACTGTCTATCTGCACCAGTCCGTCGTCGGTGGCATGCAGCAGTCCGCGGTGGAACTCGGGGGTGTGGCGTATCTTGAAGGTAATTTCCATAGGCAGCGGCAGCTCGATGGGCGCCAAAGAATGGAAACCCATGAGGGTCACCTTGTTGCCGTGGGCGGCATCGGGGTCGTAGCCCTGGCTGACGTAGAGGATGTTCTCATTGATGTCTTTGCGCACCACGAACCAAGGCCCGCCGCTGAGGAACAAGCCCTTGCGCTGGCCGATGGTGTGGAACCAATAGCCTTTGTGGGTGCCGAGCACCTTACCGGTCTCCAGCTCCACTATCTTGCCCTCGCGTTCGCCGAGGTAGCGGCGGATGAAGTCGTTGTAGTTTATCTTGCCGAGGAAGCAGATGCCCTGCGAGTCCTTGCGGTCGGCGCTGGGCAGGTGTGCTTCGTGGGCTATGCGACGCACGTCGGCCTTCATCAGGTGGCCGATGGGGAACATAATCTTCTGTATCTGATGGTATTCGAGCTGCGACAGGAAGTCTGTCTGGTCCTTGATAGGATCTTTCGCCGTCGCCAGGAAGGTGTACTTGTTTTCCCGCTTCGCGAAATCATGGAGATCTTGGAGATTTTCTTTTGATTTCCAAGATTTGTCGGGCTCGTTAAAATCATGGAAATCATGTGTCAATCTATTTCCAGGATTTCTAAGATTTCCGCCGCAGGCGGGGAGAATAGTAATCACTTCGGTGGTGCAATAATGGCCGGTGGCGATGCGGTCGTAGTCTTTTCCGCGACGGTCGTCGAAGGCACCGAATTTGATGAGTTTGTTGCACATCACGTCAGGGTTGGGAGTCAGTCCTTTGCGCACACTTTCGATGGTGTAGCTCACCACGTTGTCCCAGTACTCCTTGTGGAGGTTCACCTCCTCGAAGCGGCAGCCGTACTTCTTTGCTATCCATTGCGTTATCTCTATATCTTCCTCGGCGGGACAGTCGATATATCCCTCCTCGTCCTCCATGCCGATGCGGATATAGAAGATATCGGGCGTGTAGCCCTGCTCTTTGAGCAGGTGTACCGCCACCGAGCTGTCGACGCCTCCCGATACCAATGCCGCAATGTTCATAGCACTATAACAAAAAGGACCTCTGTTGTTTAGAGGCCCTTCTTCGTGAGGTCGCTTCCGGATTTGAACCGGAGTAGCAGGTTTTGCAGACCTGTGCCTAGCCCCTCGGCCAAACGACCATTTCAAAATAGAAATGTGTGCGAGCAAAGTCGAGCAACCGTTTCTATTTTTCGGAGTGCAAAAGTACGAACATTTTCCGAATTGGCAAAATAATTTTGCAATATTAATGGCAATCCCCTGAGATATAATATGTTTTGTACTTGTGGTTTTGCTCTGCCGTAGGTGAAAACAAGGTGATAGGTAGCACATTTCTTTGGTATTTCTTCGGTATTTCTTCGGTATTTCTTCGGTCATCCACTGAAGAACGACTGAAGAACAACTGAAGAACAACTGAAGAACAGAGGTCGCAAATAGGGCGCGGATGACTTTTTTATGATGTATTCTTGCTATTAATTCTTTTTTTCGTATCTTTGCACCGTGAAATATATGTGGACAACCTTTGTTGTGATGGCCGTGCTGCTGCTTGCAGGCTGCCAGAAGCAGGTGCCTGTCGACCCCTTGCGCCGCTCGGTGGTCGATGGCCTGAACAAGGAGGCTTTTGTCAATCGCTACCGTGACCCCGACAGCTGCATCGCCCTCTCCGAACAGGCGTTGCGCTATATCGCCGACTCGCTGCCCGACTATGTCGACGGCGAGCTGCGGGCCCGCAATAACATGGCCTTCGCCTACTACCAGATGTCTGATGCCCAGGAGGCCAACCGCATGCTCGACATGGTGGAACGAAAGGTGGCGTCAAATGTCAAGGCTGTCGGAAACGGCGATATCGAGTCGGTGATAGCGCGTCTGATACGTGCCCGGTTGTTGCAGCGCGACTGTCGCATCGCCGACAGCTATCGCCTGCTATACGACATCAACCGCAGTGGAGTTCTCGAACGTAGCCGCGGCAAGCTGCTCTACGACTATGCCCAGACCGAGTACTACATCACCATGTTGGTGCTCAACTACCATTACCGCGATGACAGGGAGGGTGATGTGCGCACCCTGCTGGCCGAGATTGAAGGGCGTCGGCCTCAGTTGAGGGTCGACTATGCGCAGGATATGGCTTTGAACTATGCCATGGCCTACGGCTGGCAGAGCGCTGGCGAGAGCGACAAGGCTTTGGAATACTGCGAGGACAATTTCGACATCCTTGAAATACCTAGTGCTTTCTGCACCTACCATTATGCAAACACCCTGCAGATGATGGCCTCGGCGCTGAAGAGCACCCCCGGCCCTACGCCGCCCGACAGCGTGCTCTACCTCTACGATGCTGCCCGCGAGGCTTTCTTCGAATACGGCGACCCCTATCAGATGCTTGGCGGCGTCACCTCGACGGCGCGCTATGCCCTGCTGATAGGCGACACCGCGAAAGCCCACGAGGTGCTGTCGGAATGGCGCTCGATGCGCGGCACCTGGAAACCTTTCTCGGCTCCCAAGATGGAGGTGGGCTACTTCGACGTGATTATCCGCAGCCGACTGGCCGCCACGCCAGATGAGGTGCGTACTTGGTATGTGCACCGCGCCGAGTTGCAGGACTATATCTCCCGCAACGAGCGTGAGGACTTCGTCCTACAGCAGTCGCTGGCCACCGCCCAGAGACGCAGCCGCTGGATGACACACACCGCCATGGGCTTCGGTGTGCTGGCGGTGGTATTGCTGGCACTCACCGCGCTGCTGTGGTTCGCCGCACGGCGACTGAGCCGTGAGAAACGGCAGCTCGAGGAGGCCAAGCGGCGCGACGTGGAGCGCATAGCCAATGTGGAGACCACCCTCAGCGTGCTGCGCCACGACGTGAGCCCCTTCATGGGCTACTTGAGCAATCCCGACCTCACGCCTGAGTTGCGTGACGAGGTGCTGCAGCAGCTGCTGCGCACCTTCGACAATATCAAGAACTGGACCTCGCTGTCCATACCCAGCGGCTTGGCCTTCAACCGTAGCACCTTCCCTTTGCAGGAGGTGTTCGACGACGTGCAGGGCCAGGTGCTGTCGCCTGCCGCCGGAGTTGGTCTGCACTTTGTGTCCACGCCGTTGCATGTCACGGGCGACCGCCTGCTGCTGACAATCCTGCTGCGCAACCTCATAAACAACGCCCTGCAGCACACCGCCGCAGGCGGCGTCACCGTTGCAGCGCAGGCCGACGGCGAGATGGTGGACATCACTGTTTCCGACACCGGCAGCGGCATGAGTGCCGAGCAGGTGGAGGCGCTCTTCCGCGCCGACCGCACGTTGCCGGCAGGCAGCGAGCACGGCTTCGGACTGATACTGTGCCGCTATATCATCAAGAAACACGACGACTTGACGCGCCGCGGCTGCCGCATCTGGGCCGAGAGCGAAGAGGGTCGCGGAACGACGATGCATGTGAGACTTAGTAGTTAAGTAGACAAGAAAAATGGAAAAGAAGATACGAGTAATGATGGTTGACGACGAGCCGCTGATACGCAAGGTCGTCAAGATGGAGATGAACAGCCGTGCCGCCAAGGTGGAGACCGGCGACCTCGACGCCAGCGTCATCAGCCGCGTGGAGATGGTGGAGACCTTTGCCGACGGCCCTTCGCTGATGGCCACATTGAGCAAGTGTGAGCCGCCCGACTACCTGCTGGTGGACATGGAGCTCGATGGCGAGCCTACCGGAGGCTTGCGCATCACCAACCGTGTCCACGAACGCTATCCCGACATCAAGGTCATCGTTTTCTCGGGTCGCTTCGACGCCCCCCTGCCTGGCGAGGAAGACCGCGGACAGCGGCTCTATGACATAGGCTGTGTGGTAATGGACGCCTTGAAGCTCGGCGCCTCGGCCTTCGTGAGCAAGAACGCCGTGGGCGGCTTCGCCATAGAGAACATACTGCGGGCCATATCATGCCTGGAGCGTGGTGAGCAGTTCTACTTCAACTACCCTGTGATGCTCACCCTCAAGGAGGCCGCCGGCCATTACCTCGACCTTGTCTCTGCCCACGACCCCTCGTTCGGCCTCAGCGACACCGAGCGGCAGCTGCTGCTCCTTGAAGCGGCAGGCTGCACGGCGGCTGAGATATCCAACCAGCTCGGCGAGACCGACAAGGTGGTGCAGGAACGCCAGAAAGACCTCTCGCGCCGATTGGACATTGTCAACAAGAGCGCCGCACGTGTGGCCAAGGCCATCTCGCTGGGCCTCATCAATCCCGCCGAAGTGCGGTTCCTCTCACGTCAATAGGAAAAGAGATAACAATGAAGAAAACACTGTTTGCACTGGTCTTGACACTGCTGTGTGTCACAGCAACGGCCCGTCCGGTCGATGCGGGAACGGCACGGCGTGCCGCCACCACGTTCATGAGTGCGGCAGGAATGAGAGACACCGCATCGTTGGTAGACATCACAAAACAAAGTCCCTATACCGAGTTCTATATCTTTGCCTCGGAAGATGGAGGGTTCATCCTCGTTTCTGCCGACGATTGTGTGCTGCCCATATTGGGCTATTCTGTCACCGGCGAATTCCCATTGAACGACATGCCCGTGCATGTGGCCGAGTGGCTGGACCTTTATGCGCAGCAGATAGCTTTCTGCCGCTTGCATGAAGTGGACAACGGAAAGGGCGAGGCTGAAGAGCAGTGGAATATGCTGGTCAAGGGTGTTGTGCCTCCGGCACCTCTTACCGCCGTAAGCCCGATGCTCAGCACTACATGGAACCAATCGCCCCGCTACAATAACCTCTGTCCTTACGACAGCACTGGTGGCGGCCGTTCGGTGTCGGGCTGCACCGCCACCGCCACGGCACAGATAATGAAGTTCTGGAATCATCCTACTACAGGGTATGGTAGTCACAGTTACAACACTACGAATTATGGCACATTGAGCGCCAACTTCGGCGCCACAACCTATCAGTGGTCCAATATGCCGAACAGCCTTAGTTCTTCGAGCAGTACGACACAGATAAATGCTGTGGCCACCCTGATGTATCATATCGGTGTGGCGGCACACATGAACTACTCCGCTTCCGGAAGTGGCGCTGCCACCAACTCGGGTGGTAACGTGACCACTGCCAGTGCTGAAAACGCATTGAAGACCTACTTCCGCTACAGCCATAATATCCATGGCGTCTATCTGCTTGACTTCACCGATGCCGACTGGAAGGCTCTCCTTCGCAACGAGCTTGATAACGGTCGCCCGCTTCTATACACAGGCTACGATACATCGGCAGGCCATGCCTTTGTGTTCGACGGCTATAACAACAATGGTCTCTTTCATGTCAATTGGGGGTGGGGCGGCAGTTACGATGGCTACTATGCCATAGGCACGCTGAACCCAGGAAGTGGCGGCATAGGCGGCAATTCGACGTATACCTTCAATCTCAGCAATTCCGCCGTTATCGGCATCCAGCCGGTAACTACTGGCTGGGGTACGGGCGGGACAGTCACCGTTAACACTGTCGGCGGCACTAGCGGCTGCAGCGTCAGCGGTGGCGGCACATACGGTGCCTTCGACACTGTGACACTACTTGCCACGGCTGCTGCAGGTTATCGTTTCGACCATTGGAGCGACGGTAACAAGTACAACCCGCGTAAGCTCGTTGTCAATTCCGGCAACATGAATGTCACTGCCCATTTCGTCGCCCTTAGTGGCGACACCCTTAGCTATTGTGGCAGCAATGGCCGGCGTCAGACGAGTTACAGTGTGAGTGGCAATAACTACCGTTGGGGTATTAAGTTGCCTGCCTCCACGCTCACCGCCGGGCATTCCCTTTCAGCCGTACAGCTCTATGTCAGCAAGGCTGGAACCTACACCCTCAATATACACACTGGCGCTTCGTCGCCCACAACGTTGCTTTACACCTCAACTCACACGTTCACCTCCAATAACACTGGAGCATGGAACACCATCCCGCTCACCACACCTGTTGCTGTCGATGCAACGCAGCCAATATGGATTTCATTCACCTGCTCCAATGCATCCTATCCTGCTGCGGTGACATACTACAGTGGCAACAATGACGGCATGTGTTGGGGCAACAACATGACTTCCTACAACACCTACCGTTACACATTCATGATTCGCGCCCTCTTTGTCCCGCCACTGCGTACGGTGACTGTCAATAGCAACGATACCACGATGGGACTGGTGTTCGGCAGTGGCACCTACCACGAGGGTAGCACGGTGACAGTACATGCTGCGGCGAGACCAAGCCACCGTTTCATACAGTGGAATGATGGTGTGACGACCAATCCGCGCTCTTTTGTACTAGCGTGCGACACTAGCTTTACTGCAATATTTGATTCGAATCGCTACATGCTCAATGTGGTAAGCAACAATCCCGACTGGGGTACCGTCAGCGGCGGGGGGCTTTACTCGCAGGGCAGCACGGCCACTATTGTCGCCACTCCTTCTGCGGGCTATCGGTTCCTGCGCTGGAACGACGGTTTTACTGATAATCCTCGTAGCGTCACTGTCAATGGCGATGCCACCTACACGGCCTACTTCGAGGCTATTCCTCCCTGCACCATACATGCTGGATGCAACAACAGCGGATGGGGCACCGTTGAGGGTGGAGGATTGTATCCTGTTGGTGCCACAGCAACCCTCACGGCCATTCCCGTTGACGGTTACCGTTTTGTTCGTTGGCAGGACTACAACACTGAGAATCCGCGCTCCTTCACAGTGACAGGCGATGCCAACTACATTGCTTTCTTCGAGGTCATGCCCCCGGCTACATATATCGTCACCGTTGTCAGCAATAACCCTGAATGGGGTACTGTCGGCGGTAGTGGAACCTACACTGTTGGATACACAGCCACGCTTACGGCCACGCCTAACGACGGCTACCACTTCGTGAGATGGCACGACGGCAATACATCGCGAATGCGCAACGTCACAGTCACTGCCGACACCACCTATACCGCCTTCTTCGAGGCTGACCAGCACGAAGGCGTTGACGATGTGGAAATAATCGGCATCAATCTCTATCCTAACCCGGCTTTGACCCATGTCATCGTCACTGGTGCCCATGGCGACATTCAGCTGCTCGACGTCACTGGCCGTCTAATTCAAACAATCAAACAATCAAACATTGTCGGCCAAGCCGACGGCGCACCACAAACAATCACAATCGATGTCAGCACTCTTCCCAACGGTGTATACTTTATCAAAGTGGGTAACATCCATTCTTCGTTCATCAAGCGTTAATCAATGATACTAACCATAAAACTATATGCAGAAATGAAGAAGACATTATTTGCTTTGCTGTTCAGCCTTGTATGCATTTACGTCACGGCTGCTCCCATAAATAGCAAGACGGCAGGCAATGTGGCCACCAATTTCTGGAACGCCCACCGCGATGGTGACGTGCCGGCTATCACGTCTCCTATGCGCCAGATCGACATCCCTTTCGACGGGATGTATGTCTTTACCGCACCGACAACGGGCTTTGTCATTGTTGCTGCCGACGACTGTGTGCAGCCCATCCTTGCCTACTCGTTCGACAGTCCCGCATCTACTGAGCTCAATCCCGAGGTGCGCTATTGGCTCTCTACCTATCAGGAACAGATTGATTACCTGCGTAGTGTCAACGCTGTTGCCTCAGACGAGGTTTCCACCCAGTGGCAGGAATACAGCAAGGCAATCGCCGGCGACCCCATGCCTCTTGCCATGGTGCCTGCCTTGCTTTCGACCACATGGGACCAGAGCCCCTACTATAATAAGTTCTGCCCATACGACAGCACGGCGAATGCGCGTACAGTGGCAGGATGTGTGGCCACGGCTGTTGCACAGGTTATGAAATATTGGAACCACCCCGCACAGGGTACCGGCAGCCATTCGTATACCTCGCCTTATGGCACTCTCTCTGCCAACTTCGGCGCCACGACCTACAATTGGTCGATGATGCCGACGGCACTCGGCAGCACAAGCAGTGTCGCTCAGGACAATGCTGTCGCCACGCTAATGTACCATGTGGGTGTCGCAATCGAGATGGATTATGGCACAGACGCCAGTGGCGCACAGCTGACCAACTTCGGGTATAGCTATTCTTCTTATCCCTCGGCACAGGATGCCCTTCCCATGTTCTTCGGTTACGACAATAACATCCAGGCCAAGTATCGCAACAGCACTGGCGACAGCAACTGGAAAAACTACATTGTGGCCGAACTCAATGCATTGCGGCCTGTGCTCTATGCCGGATTTGACGCCGGGGGTGGCCATTGCTTCGTATGCGACGGATGCAATACCGCCGAGACACGGTTCCACTTCAACTGGGGTTGGAGTGGTTACTATAACGGCTACTATACCCTTGATAACCTCGCCCTTGGTGGTGGCGGCACAGGCACCACCTCCTCCTATACTTTCAACCAAAACCAGCAGATTCTTATCGGCGTCCAACCTCAAGGTTACGTTCCCCCGACAACGCCGTCAGACACCATCAGTTACTGTGGCAACAGCTCCTACTATACCTCTGTGGGTACCAGCGGAGGTCCCATGTACTGGGGTATTATGATTCCCGCCGACCAACTCTCCGGACGCAATTACCTCAAGAGCGTTCAGCTCTATGTCCGTGAGCCCGGTGCCCACACGCTCAAGGTCTATTCGGGCGGTACCACGGCTCCTGCGACGTTGATACACAATCAGACAAAAACATTCGTCGCTGCCGATACCAATTCGTGGAAAGAAGTGCTCCTCAATGCCGAATGCCCAATCGACACCACAAAGAATCTCTGGGTTGTATTCTATGCCAACGGATTGAACCATCCTTCCGCCGCCTGCCGCTATACCTATGAGCCGAACAGCGACTGGGCTTCCACCAACGGCACCTCGTGGAGCCACTTGCAGGAACTCTCGTCGACGCTTGTCTATTCATGGCTGCTTAAAGCTGTTACATCGGCCATCCCCCCAGTCGCACCTCCTTCGGTATCCATCAGTGGCCCTTCGCGTGCGACTGTGGGCACTACCGTCACCTTTACCGCCAACGCTTCCGCCGGGGCTACGGTGACCTGGAGCATGCCTGGCGCCACACCGAGCAGTGCCAGCGGCGCCAGCGTGACTTTCTCCTATGCCAATCCCGGCACCTACACCGTAACGGCAACGGCTACCAATAGCAGTGGTTCGCATACCGCCAGTCAGACCATAGCCGTGGTCACCAGCGACGACCCTGCGCATACCGACACCGTCAGCTACTGTGGCAATAGTACTTACTACAGTTCTGTAGGCACCAGCGGTGGTCCCATGTATTGGGGTATAGCGCTCACACCCACTCAGCTTGCAGGTTTCAGCTACCTCAAGAGCGTTATGCTCTATGTGAAGGAAGCAGGTAGCTATACCCTTAACGTCTACACTGGCGGCACGGGAAGCAATCCCGGAACACTGGCACACACACAGACCTGCACTTTCAACGCCAATGACGAAGGCTGGAAAGAAGTGGTGCTCAACGCCAGTCTAGCCATTCCCGAAGGTCAGAATCTATGGGTCACCTTCGAGACCTCTGGCATGCAGCATCCCGCTGCGGTATGCAACTATACCGGCGATCCCAACAGCGACTGGGCTTCCACCAACGGCACCACTTGGAGTCACCTGCCGGACCTTGCCTCGACACTGACCTATTCATGGCTTATCAAAGCTGTAGTCCTCACCGATTCCGGTACTCAGGGCATTGTAGACGTTGCCGATGCCGTCGAGCTTCAGCTCTACCCCAATCCCGCCTCGACCACTGTCACCGTCAGTGGCATCCAGGGCGACGTGCAGCTGCTCGATGCCACAGGACGTCTCATTCAGACAATTAAACAGTCCGGCAATCAAACAATCACCATTGACGTGAGTGCCTTTGCCAATGGTATCTATTTCTTGAAAACTGGCATTCGTCATTCATCATTCATCATTCAACACTAACAGTCATGCGTCACCAAGTTGATTTTCTCATAGTTGGTTCCGGTATCGCCGGTCTCAGCTTCGCCCTCAAGGTGGCCCCCTATGGCAAGGTGTGCATCCTCACCAAGGGTGATGCCGCGGAAGGCAGCACGCGCTACGCTCAGGGCGGCATCGCCGCTGTGATGTACGACAGCGACTCGTTCGACAAGCATATCCACGACACTCTCGTTGCTGGCGACGGCATCTGCGACCGCGAGGTGGTGGAGATGACCATCCGCGAAGCCCCCGACCGCATCCGCGAGTTGGTGCAGTACGGCGTCAACTTCGACCTCGACCGCAAGGGCGACAAGTTCGACCTCCACCGCGAAGGTGGCCACTCCGAGTTCCGCATACTCCACCACAAGGACAACACTGGAGAGGAGATTGAACGCGGCCTCCTTGAGGCTGTTCGTCAGCACCCCAACATAGAAATCAAGGAACGCCAGTTCGCCATCGACATCATTACCCAGCACCATCTGGGCCAGCGTGTCACCAAGCACACGCCCGACATCGAGTGCTATGGCGTCTATGCCCTCGACTGCGACACCAACCGCATCGACACCTACCTGGCAAAGGTCACTCTGCTGGCCACTGGCGGCATGGGCAACGTCTACAGTACAACCACTACGCCGGTCATCTCCACAGGTGACGGTGTGGCTATGGTACACCGCGCCCGCGGCGTGCTGAAGGACCTTGAGTTCATGCAGTTCCATCCCACAAGTCTCTACAATCCCGCCGAGAAGCCAGCCTTCCTCATCACCGAGGCCATGCGTGGTGCCGGTGCTGTGTTGAAAGACCGTGACGGCAAGGAGTTCATGCAGAAGTACGACTCGCGCCTGAGCCTCGCGCCGCGTGACATCGTGGCCCGCGCCATCGATAACGAGATGAAGCTCAGCGGTAAAGACTACCTATACCTCGACGCCCGCGGTATAGGCAAGAAGCACCTCATAGAGGGCTTCCCCACCATTTATGCCAAGTGCCTCTCCATCGGCATTGACATCACGCGAGACATGATACCCATCCGTCCTGCGGCGCACTATCAGTGTGGCGGCGTCAAGGTCGACCGTCACGGCGAGTCCTCCATCCACAACCTCTATGCTGCCGGCGAGTGCAGCTGCACAGGTCTCCACGGCGGCAACCGTCTGGCCAGCAACTCGCTCCTAGAGGCCGTGGTCTATGCCCACAACGCCGCTATGTCGGCCATCGAGCGCCTGCCGAACATCGAGTTCAAGACCGTGGTGCCCGACTGGAATGCCGAGGGCATGGTGCTCAACGAAGAGATGGTGCTCATCACCCAGACCAAGCGCGAGCTGCAGGAAATCATGTGGAACTATGTGGGCATCGTGCGCAGCGACCTGCGTCTGCAGCGCGCCTTTGACCGCCTGAACCTCATCTTCCGTGAGACAGAAGACCTCTACAACCGCTCGGTACTTACCGAGCCGCTCTCCGAACTGCGCAACCTTATTGCCTGCAGCTATTTGATTATCAAGATGGCTCGAGCCCGACGCCAGAACGTCGGACTCCACTATAGCCTCGACCTAATCTAAAAAGTTTTGCACATTTAACATTTTATTTAAAAAAAAGTGTTATCTTTGCACTCGAATTCGTCGTTGTACGAAAAACTCAGAAAGGGAATAACAACAGTTTAACAAACAAATACAAAGCATTATGACAGCATTAGCAATTTTATTGGAGATCGCCGGCATTGCCTGGGGTTATCTCGGAGCTGCTATCGGAGCCGGTCTGGCTACCGTCGGCGCTGGTA
Source organism: Bacteroidales bacterium (assembly GCA_045222795.1). GTDB lineage: Bacteria > Bacteroidota > Bacteroidia > Bacteroidales > P3 > Colimorpha. The sequence continues at coordinate 18,182 of JBGUZF010000017.1, read as the reverse complement.
TCGGTATCGGTAAAATCGGTCAGGGTGCCATGGAAGGCATGGCCCGCCAGCCGGAAGCCGGTGGCGACATCCGCTCGACGATGATTATCGCCGCCGCTCTTGTTGAAGGTGTTGCCTTCTTCGCCGTCGTGCTGTGCTTGCTGGTTGTCCTCAAGTAAACAGCGCACGTTAAACTCACTTGGGAGCAACGATTGGTTGCTCCCTTTAAAAAGAAAACTTTAAGCTGTGAGTAAATTGACACTCTGGGGTTGTCACTTAAAACTTAAAGCTTAAAACTTAATACTAAGGAAAATGAACAATCCCTTAATTAGTCCCGGCATAGGCACTTTCGTGTGGTTGCTTGTCTCGTTCGGCATCTTGGCGTTCATCCTCATGAAATGGGGCTGGCCGATGATTCTGGATGCCCTGAAGAAGCGTGAGGAAGCCATCGCCGCCTCGCTCAACGAGGCCGCCAAGGCCCGCGAGGAGATGAAGAACCTCGTGGCTCATAACGAGGAGTTGCTGCGCCAGGCCAAGATGGAACGCGACGAGATGCTGCGCAACGCCCGTCTCGCCAGTGAGCAGATTGTGGAAGATGCCCGCACAAAGGCCACCGCTGAAGCCGACCGCATCGTCGAGGCGGCCCGCGAGAACATCAACTACGAGAAGATGAAGGCTATGACCGAGCTCAAGAACCAGATTGCAAACCTCAGCATCGAGATTGCCGAGAAGCTCATCCGTGCCGAGCTCAGCGACAAGCCCAAGGCCGACGCCCTCATTCAGAAAGAGCTTGAAATGGCCAAACTGAACTAATCATGAACGACTACCGCATCAATATCAACTACGCCAAGGCGCTGTTCATGCTGGCCACCGACCGCGGCCAGGCCGACCGCGTGGCAGACGACATGAGGCTCGTGAGCCGTGTCACCGCCGAGAACCGCGAGTTGAGCGTCATCTTCGCCAACCCCACGGTGCCCTATGAGAAGAAGTCCGGCATTGTGCAGGCTCTCTTCGACGGCCACGTGTGCGAGGAGACCATGGCTTTCCTCGTCTTCGTGGTGAAGAAGAGCCGCTCGGTGAACCTCCACGGCATCAGCGAGGCTTACCTCGACCAGTGGCGCGACAGTCGCGGCATAGTGCGCAGCGACCTCGTAACCCATCAAGAGACCGACGAGAGCGCCAAGGAGTATGTCTCGCGCCTCATCGCAGAGTACACCGGCAAGAAGGTGGAACTGCACACAGCCACCGACCCAAACATGCTCGGCGGCTTCAAGATGGAGTTCGACCACAACATGTACGACGCTCGTCTGCGTACCAAGATAATGAAGCTCCGCAAGGAGTTTGCCAAGAATGATTATGAAAGTAAGCTGTGAGCTTTAAGCTGTAAGTATTAAGTGGCTGCGTAAGCCCACTTAAAGCTTAAAACTTAAAACTTAAAACTAAAACAGTATGTCAGATATTAAGCCTGCCGAAGTATCGGCAATATTGAAGAAGCAATTGGCCGACGTCAACCTCGACGTCGAGCTTGAGGAGGTTGGCACTGTGCTCACCGTCGGTGATGGCATCGCCCGCGTCTACGGCCTCAACAACGCCCAGAGTGGCGAGCTCGTGGAGTTCGACAGCGGCGACCAGGGCATCGTGCAGAACCTCGAGGAGGACAATGTCGGTGTGGTGATGCTCGGCGAGATTACCACCGTCAACGAGGGCGACACAGTGAAGCGCACCAAGCGCATCGCCTCGCTGCCCGTCGGCGAAGGACTGCTGGGCCGTGTCATCAACACCATCGGTCAGCCCATCGACGGCAAGGGCCCCATCGAGGGCGAGTTGTTCCAGATGCCTATCGAGCGCAAGGCCCCCGGCGTCATCTTCCGTCAGCCTGTCGACCAGCCCCTGCAGACGGGTATCAAGCCCATCGACTCGATGATTCCCATCGGACGCGGCCAGCGCGAACTTATCATCGGCGACCGTCAGACCGGTAAGACGGCCATTGCCATCGACACCATCATCAACCAGAAGAACAACTACGACGCCGGCGACCCTGTGTACTGCATCTATGTGGCCTGCGGCCAGAAGGGCTCTACGGTGGCCAACCTCGTGAAGACCCTCGACGAGAAGGGCGCTATGGATTATACCATCGTTGTTGCCGCTACGGCTAGCGATCCCGCTGCCATGCAGTTCTACGCACCCTTCGCAGGTGCCGCCATCGGTGAATATTTCCGCGACACGGGCCGCAACGCCCTGGTCATCTACGACGACCTCTCGAAACAGGCCGTGGCCTACCGCGAAGTCTCGCTGCTGCTCCGTCGTCCGCCGGGACGCGAGGCATACCCTGGCGATGTGTTCTACCTCCACAGCCGTCTGCTGGAGCGTGCTGCCCGCATCATTCAGAACGACCAGATTGCCGCACAGATGAACGACCTGCCTGCCTCGCTGAAAGGCAAGGTGAAAGGTGGTGGCTCGCTGACGGCACTGCCCATCATCGAGACCCAGGCAGGCGACGTGTCGGCATACATCCCCACCAACGTCATCTCCATCACCGACGGTCAGATATTCCTCGAGACCAACCTCTTCAACAGTGGTGTGCGTCCCGCCATCAACGTCGGTATCTCGGTCTCCCGTGTGGGTGGTAAGGCTCAGATTAAGTCGATGAAGAAGATCGCCGGTACCTTGAAGATGGACCAGGCTCAGTACCGCGAGCTGGAAGCCTTCTCGAAATTCGGCTCCGACCTCGATGCCGCCACCAAGGCGGTGCTCGACAAGGGTGCCCGCAACGTCGAGGTGCTCAAGCAGCCCCAGTATAGCCCCATGCCTGTTGAAGAGCAGGTGGCAATCATCTTCTGCGGCACCAACGGACTGCTGCAGAAGGTGGCAGTCGACAAGGTGCGCGACTTCGAGCGCGTGTTTTTAACCTTGATGAAGCAGGAGCATGCCGACATCCTTGCCAACCTCCGCGCCGGCAAGCTAATCGACAGCGACCTCGCCACGATGAAGGCCCTCGCCCTCGACACCGCAGAACGATATAAATAGTTTATAGTGGATAGTGTGTAGTTGGTAGCATATAAACCAGTGCATCTTACTACCCACTATCCACTACCCACTACCCACTAATAAAGAAATGGCAAATCTAAAAGAAGTACGCACGCGAATAGCCTCGGTGAGCTCGACGCAGCAGATCACCTCCGCCATGAAGATGGTCTCTGCCGCCAAGTTCCGCCGCGCGCAGAATGCCATCATCGGCATGCGCCCCTATGCGGCCCAGCTCAACGAGATTATCGCCGACATCGACACCGGCGAAGGCGTGATGACTCCATACCATGCTGTGCGTCCCGTGCAGACCGTGGTGCTGGTGGTGGTCACCAGCAACAAGGGTCTCTGCGGCGCCTTCAACAGCAATGTCCTCAAGCTCGCCCAGCAGCGCATAGACCACTGGCGCCAGGAGAAAGCCGCCATACAGCTGATAACCATCGGCAAGAAGGCCTCCGAGCTCCTCTCGCGCCAGAAAGACCTCAAGGTCTCGTCATACGATATGCTGCTCGACAGCCCCTCGTTCGACGCCATAGCCACGCTGGCCGACAACTTGCTGGCCGACTTCGCCGACAAGGCCATCGACCGCGTGGAGCTGGTCTACAATCAGTTCAAGAACTCGCTGTCGCAGGTGCTCTCGTGCGAGCAGTTCTTGCCCGTGGAAAGTGGAAAGCGGAAAGATGAAAGTGGAAAGCCGAAAGGCAACAACGACTATATCTTCGAACCCTCGAAGGAGGAGATACTGCGCGAGATGATACCTTTGACGTTGCGCTCCACCTTCTACCGCGTGGTGCTCGACTCGCTGGCCGCCGAACACGGAGCACGCATGACTGCCATGCAGAAAGCCACCGACAACGCCACCGAGCTGCTGAAAGACCTGCGGCTGAGCTACAACAAAGCGCGCCAGGCCTCCATCACCAACGAGATTATCGAGATAGTGAGCGGCTCCGAAGCCCTTAAAGGTTAAACAATGAACAAACAGCAGACACCTGCCCGCGGCGGTGTCTGCTCTTTTTTTTATCCATAGATGAAAAGACTCCTTATGACGCTGGCCGCCATGCTTGTGGTGGCCGCAAGCCTTGCCAAGCCCGTCGACCTCGCGCGCGCACGTGCAATAGTAGAGAATAATTTCTTCGCGCCCGCTGTGGCCGTGCAGCCCTCCGACTGGGACGAGCTGTATGTCTTCGTCCACGACGGTGCTCCCGGCTTCGCCATCGTCTCTGCCGACGACTGCACACGCCCCGTGCTGGCCTATTCGATGGATGGCTATATAGGCGACCTCACCGCTATGCCCGACCATGTGCGGGTGTGGTTCGACGGCTACCGCCGCGAGATTGCGTCGTTGCGCGATGCAGGTGCCGTGCCCTCGGCTGCGGTGCAGGACCTGTGGGACAACCCCATGCCCAAGACAGGCTGGGATACCGTGGCTCCGCTGCTGACCACTACGTGGAACCAGCGCCCGCGGTATAATTTATTATGCCCCTACGACTACAACGACTCGGCCTACTGCGTCACCGGCTGTACGGCTACGGCCACAGCCCAGGTGATGAAATACTGGAACCACCCCGAGGTGGGGTGGGGGAGCTACTCCTACAATACCTATTCCTATGGCGTCCTCTCGGCAGTCTTCGATACTACGCACTACCGCTGGAACCTTATGCCCAACGCCCTTAGTGCTGCCAGCGACAGCGCCGAGATAATGGCCGTCGCCGAGCTGATGTACCACGTCGGTGTGGCTGTCCGTATGAATTACAGCCCCAGCGGCAGCGGCGCCGCCGTCAACTCGCACGGCTACGCCAACTACCCCTCCGCCGAGACAGCCCTGAAGACCTACTTCAAGTACAGCCCCCTGCTCTACAGCATCTACAAGGAAGAGCACAGCGATGCCGAATGGGACGAACTGATAGCCACCGAGATTCTTGCAAGCCGTCCTGTGCTTTATGCAGGACACGACTCTTCTGGCGGTCACGCCTTCGTGCTCGACGGTATAGACTCTGTAGGCATGTTCCACGTCAACTGGGGTTGGGGCGGAGCCTACGACGGCTACTACACCACCGACTCGCTCTCGCCGGGAGCCGGCGGCATCGGCGGCAACGCCACATATACCTTCAACCTGAACAACTCTGCCGTTATTGGCATCATGCCTTCGGCAGCCTCGTCCGACAGCGTCGCCGTGGTCGACATGCGCTTCGACAGCACCATGGGCACCGTCACAGGCAACGGCACCTACACCCCCTTCGTCGACGATGTGGCTGTGTGCGCCCATGCCAACGAGGGTTACCGCTTCCTCCGCTGGGTCGGCGGCTCCACAGAGAACCCCCTCTATTTCCTTGCCAACGGCGACATCACTGACTCGGCTATCTTCGAACCTGTCCATGGCGACACCGTGGGCTACTGCGACGACGGCTACCGCTCGTCGTGGCACGACGACTATGGCGACACCACCCAGTGGGGCATCCGTCTGCCTGCCGCTGTGCGCAACGGCCACCGCAGCCTCACCGCCGTGCAGTACATACCCTATCAGCAGGGTCTCTACACCCTTGCCGTCTATGTCGCCGACGACATCAACGGCGCCACACCGATATATTCCAAGGATGTCTACTCCTCCAACGCGTTTATCAAGCAGTGGAACACTGTCGCCCTCGACTCGGCCCTATGGATTGCCGACACGGCTACCGTGTGGATTACCCTCCGTTACGAGGGCGGCGGCTACCCCGCTACCATGGGCCGCTACTGTGGCAGCAGCGACGGTATATGGTACCACCTGCCTACGGGCTGGGTGCCCTACGACCAGGCCGATGGTGTCTTCTACACCTGGATGCTCCGCGGCATCTTCGACGAACGGCCCGTTGTGGTGACTATCGACACGCACATGAGCGAAGAGGACATGCAGGAGGGTGGTATCAGCGTTGTTGGCGCAGGACAGTATAATGCTGGTGACACCGTGACGGTCACCGTTGATCCCGGCATCTCGTTCAGTTGGAATTGGGGCGACGAATACAACGCCGCTGGTGATCACACCAACCCCTTGGTCTTCGTGGCCGAGAACGATACCACACTCTCGGTCTGGTTTGCCTATTGCATAGGTATCGACGAAGTCGAAAGCACACCTGTTCGTGTTGCCGTCCTTGGTCGCAGTGTGAGCGTTGATGTTCCCGAAGGCACTGCGATTACCGTGTACGATATGCAGGGCCGCCTTATTGCCAACCGTCGCACCTTCACCGTGCCGGCGGCCGGCGTCTATATGATACAGGTCGACGGCAAGGCCGCCGGCCGCATAATTGTCCAATAAATCTGACCTATGAAAAAGAGCATATTTGTAGCTATATTAGTTTCAATTTTCAACTTTCAACTCTCAACTTTCAGCACCGTTTCTGCAAAGCCTGTCGACCCCGCTGTGGCTCGTCAGGTGGCTTCGCGCATACTGCCGCAGGCTGACCTCACCGTAACCCCTCTCAGCGACGAGCTTTATCTCGTGCATCCCGTCTCGGGATCTGGTTTCGTACTTGTCTCGGCCGACGATGTTGCGGCTCCCCTCCTGGCATACTCCACCGACGGCAGCTTTCCCCTCGACAGTGTTCCTGCCCATGTGCAGGCTTGGCTCGACGGCTATAGCGCCGACATAGCCTCGCGCCGCGAATTTGCTGCAGCCCCCGAGGTTACTGCCTTGTGGAGGGACATCGTTGCCAAAGGCGAGATGGACCTCACCACCGCTGTGTCACCCATGCTCGTCACCCGCTGGAGTCAGTCGCCGCGCTACAACGAGATGTGCCCCGCCAATGCCTCGGGCCAGCATGCTGTCACAGGATGCGTGGCCACAGCTCAGGCACAGATAATGAAATACTGGAACCATCCCACCCATGGACGAGGTTCGCACAGTTACGGATGTGCCGGCTTCGGTACCCTCACTGCCGACTTCGACACCGTATACCCGTGGGGCAGCATGCCCAACTCACTGGGCTGGAACAGCTCCAATGCCCAAATCAACGCTGTGGCGTTGCTGATGTACCACGTGGGTGTCTCTGTGGAGATGGACTATGGCGTCAACTCTAGCGGCGCACAGATACTGGAGAGCTACGGGGCTTCCTCCGAGCGTTCCCTCAAGAGATATTTCCGCTACAGTCCCGAGTTGCGCGGCCTAAGGAAGAGCTACTTCACTGCCAGTGAATGGGACAGCATCATGCTCGTCGAGATGCACTACGGCCGTCCGGTGCTCTACACCGGTTTCGGCAACGATGCCGGCCACGCTTTCGTCATCGACGGCTGCTCGACCAACATCAACAGTTCCACGGGTCTGCGCTATTTCCATGTCAACTGGGGCTGGGGCGGCTACTACGACGCCTACTACACCCTCGACGCCCTCAACCCCGGCGGTGGCGGTACGGGCAGTTCCTCGTCCAACAGCTACAACGGCAACTGCCAGGCCATCATAGGCATCCGACCCCTCTACAATAGTCTCGGCGACGAGCTGGCATTGGTCAGGGTGCATAGCGCCGACACCACCATGGGAACCGTCAGCGGCAACGGCGTGTACAACGTCGATGTCGACAGCATAGCCGTCTTCGCAACTCCGGCCTCCGGCTACCGATTCGACCATTGGACCAGTGGCAGCACCCTCAACCCAATCATAGGTCTGGCAAGCGGTGATGTTGTCGACACTGCCGTCTTCGTGCCTCTGGGCACCGACACGTTGGAATACAACGCCTCCACGTACATCACCGCCATCAAGAACACCCATGGCGACACCTCCTTCTGGGCTGCACGTATCCCCGCCGACCTCCGTGTTCCGCAGCGTAGCGTCAGTGAGGTGCAGGTTTACATCTTCGGCGGCGCTACCTATACTCTGGGCATATATCAGGGTGACACCGTTTGTCCCGCCACGCTGCTCTACAGCCAGCGTGAAATGTTCGTCGGCAAGGGCTGGCATACCTACACGCTCGACAGCGCTGTGGTTGTCGACAACAGCCGTCCGCTGTGGATCACAGTCCTCAACGAAGGGCGTGAGCATGTCTTCACCACTGCCGGCAGTTATTATTGCGGCAATCCCGACGGGTCGTGGTTCTTCAGCAACGGCCGTTGGCATCTGTACACCGACAGCGAGCGCTGGCTGACTTGGATGATACGCACATATTTCACTCCGCGCGACAGCATGGAGAGCACCGTGACGCTAGATATGGCTTACCGCTACGACACCCTCGGTCTGCCGCTGCCCGACTACTGCAGCGTCAGCGGCGGGGGCACCTTCGCCGAAGGCACCTCCGTCACCGTCAGCGCCACCGCCGGTCAGGGCGACACCCTCTTCCGCTTCTGGCTCACGCCGTGGGGCAGCAAGATTGTGGACAACCCCTACACCTTTGTGGCCGATTACAGTATCAGCCTCACGGCCGTCTACGGCACGCTGGTGGGCATAACCCCGGTTGCCGAAGTGGGCTTCGGGGTGGACATCCTCGGGCGCACGGTGAGCGTCGAGGCTCCGCAGGGCGCGGCCATTGCCGCCTACGACCTGCAAGGGCGCCAGGTGGCAGCAGGGGCGCGGTTCACCCTGCCGACGGCGGGGATATATATCATCCGCGTCGACGGAACGGCAAAGAAAATAATAGTGTTCTAACTGTAAGTTTTAAGCTGTAAGTATTAAGTTGCTACGCAGGTAGCGGCAACCCGCTTAAAGCTTAAAACTTAATACTTAAAACTAAAAAAATATGGAACAGCAGAAAACAAAAACTCCGTGGGTGGCTATCGTCACCATGTTCTTCATGTTCGCCATGATATCGTTCGTCACCAATATGGCGGCGCCTTTCGGCAACATCTGGAAGAACCAGTACTCGTGGGGCGGCATGCTCGGCAACATGATGAACTTCCTCGCCTATCTGATTATGGGCATTCCCGCCGGGCGCATCATGGCTCGCATCGGTTATAAGAAGACGGCCCTCTGGGCCCTCGGCGTGGGCTTCGCCGGCATGGTGGTGCAGTACCTCTCGAGCCTCGTGGGCGCTGGCACATCGGTCTTTACTGTTGGTGAAGATGCCGTGATGCTCAACTTCGTGGTCTACCTCCTCGGAGCCTTCATCTGCGGCTTCTGTGTCTGCATGCTCAACACCGTGGTGAACCCGATGCTCAATACCCTCGGCGGCGGCGGCAACCGCGGCAACCAGCTCATTCAGACCGGCGGCACGCTGAATTCGCTCACCGGCACCTTGACGCCGCTGCTCGTCGGCGCCCTTATTGGCACCGTCACCGACCGCACGGCCATGAGCGATGTGGCGCCGCTGCTCTTCATTGCCATGGGTGTCTTTGCACTGGCTTTCGTCATACTGCTCTTCGTAAGCATTCCTGAGCCGAGCCTCCAGAAGGAGAAATCGACCATTAAAGATGCCCACAGTGCTTGGAGCTTCCGACACTTGGTGCTTGGTGTGGTGGCCATCTTCTTCTATGTGGGCACCGAGGTGGGTATCCCTGCCGAGCTCAACTTCTACCTCACTGACGACCCGCTCTGCGGAGCCGCCATCGGCGGTGCTGTTGCTGCCGTCTACTGGCTGCTTATGATGGTGGGCCGCGCTGTCAGCGCCACCATCAGTGGCAAGGTCAGCACCCGCGTGCAGCTCTCCACCGTCTCGCTGGTGGCCATAGTGCTCATCGTGGTGGCCATAGTGATGCCCTCCACTGTGCGTGTCTCCATGCCTGGTTATAGCGTTGCCGACGGCTTCGCCATGTTCCAGGTGCCTCTCAGCGCCCTCTTCCTGGTACTCTGCGGCCTCTGCACCTCGCTCATGTGGGGCGCCATCTTCAACCTCGCCGTCGAGGGCCTTGGCAAATACACCCCGCAGGCCAGCGGCATCTTCATGATGATGGTCGTCGGCGGCGGCGTCATGCCCTTGCTGCAGAACTGGCTAGCCGGCAGTGTGGGCTATATGGGCAGCTACTGGCTTGTTGTTGCCATGCTCGCCTACATCCTCTTCTACGCCATCGTAGGCTCGAAGAATGTCAACAAAGACATTCCGGTAGAGTAACCGATATATCAGGTAAGTATAGTTATAAAGGCGCCCCCTGTGCTAACTGGCATAGGGGGCGTCTTTAATGTTAAAAAAGAAAAAAAATTTGCATTAATACATACGTTTTTCTACCTTTGTAATAACCTAAGAAAAAGGCATAATACAGTTAGAATATAAAAATCAATTAATTAACTAAATCTAATCATTATGAAAAAGCACTTATCGATTCTGATGCTCCTCGCGGCGATGTTGGTGCCGTGGGTGACGCAGGCGCAGATGCTGGGTGACTATACTTTTAGCACCGGCACCGATGCAACGCTGTGGTACGACATGTCATCGGCAACACAGATCTTGACCCCTTCGGGCAGCGACGGTCTGGCGTCGAGTGTTCAAACCATCGGTTTTAGCTTTCCGTTTGCCGAGGATGTCTACACACAGTTCTCGGTCAATACCGACGGCAACCTGCGCCTTGGAAGCGTTGTGACCGGAACGACACTCTACTCTACCCCATTCAACTCGTCGAATGCCAATTCCAACAACCCGAAGATTAATGCTTTCGGTTGCGATGGCTATGGCGTCAGCGGCAGCCACTATGTGAAGAAGTTGCTGGTCGATGACTCGATTCTGGTGGTCGAGTTCTGTACGGGAACCTTTAACTCTACAACGCGCAACAACCTCTACAAGTGGCAAGTGCATCTGTATGCCAGCGGCAATGTGGAGATTGTCTATCCCTCAGCCAGCGGCATTCCCACTACGGCTCCTGCTGTTGCGCGCCAGTGCGGACTTTGCGTGAATGCCTCCGATGGCTGGACCATCTCGGCCTCGCATGTAGCAACCCATTTCACCGCTGGCAACTCGACCACTATAGCGAGCGGCACATGGCCCGATGCCAACCGCTACTACCGTTTCACGCGTCCTTATGTAAGCTGCCCGGCTCCCACGAACCTGCAGGCCTCTGCCACCCAGACCGACGCCACCCTCAGATGGACTCCCCAGGGAAGTGAAAGTGAATGGGAAGTGACTTTCGGAGGCAGCACATACACTGTCAACGACACCTTCACCACAGTGACAGGCCTCACTCCCAACACCAACTACACCTTCTCCGTGCGTGCCGTCTGCGGCGCGAACGACTCAAGCAGTGTTAAGTCGGCCTCATTCCACACACCGTGCGTCTATATTGACTCGTTGCCATACGTCTACGGCTTCGAGGACGCTTCGACCACCACCTCCACCACACCTACTACAACGTGGGCCCCCTGCTGGACGCTGCTGAACAATGCTAGCCAATACTTCGGCTATCCCTATATTTCCAGCACTGCCAGCTACTGCCACGGTGGCAGCCGCGGCCTTTACTGGTATGGGAGCACGACAACCGGCACTTACGGCGACTACCAGTGCATCGTGTTGCCTGGTATTGACCCCAATGTGGCTAATGTTTCAGAATTGACACTGAAGTTCTGGGCCAGAGCAACGTCTGCCAGCTACCGTCCCGTGTTCAAGGTGGGCGTGATGACCGACCCTGCCGACATCACCACCTTCACCGAGGTGACCACCGTCGAGGTGGAAGGCACAACCTATGCGGAATACGAGGCATACCTCTCCATCTATCAAGGTACGGGCTGCTATGTGGCCATCAAGGCCGAGCGCCCGACTACCTCGTGGTATGCCAACGTTGACGACATCACGCTTGACTACATGCCCTCGTGCCCGGCTCCCATGAACCTGCATGTCCTGGCATCTTCCGGCGACGCCACGCTGACGTGGACCCCTGCCGGCACCGAGACCGAGTGGGAGGTAAGCTTCAATAATACCACCTCCATTGTCTACGACACCACCACCACGATAACTGGTTTGACGCCCAACACCAACTACACTATCTCTGTGCGTGCAGTTTGCGGCGTCGACGACTCGAGCGACGTGTCGACCACGCAGTTCCGCACGTCGTGTGTCGCCATCGACGCCGACGCGCTGCCTTACACCGAGAACTTTGAGAACGATGGTAGCGGCACCACGGCCTTCCCCACCTGCTGGTACAAACTCGGCAGCACCGCCGACCGCCCCTATATCCATGCTACCACCTCCTACGGCCACGGCGACAACAGCCACGGCCTCTATTTCTACGCTGCTGCCGGAGGCTACTGCTACGGCATCATGCCACCGGTGGACTCGCTACTGGACCTCAACACCTTGCAGGTTACCTTCTGGGCACGTCAGTACAGCACAACCTACAACTGCGACTTTGTGGTGGGCGTGATGACCGACCCGACGGATACCTCCACTTTCACTCCGCTGGATGTGGTGCACCCTGTAGGAACAGAATATGAACAGTTCGATGTGCCCCTGACGGCCTACACGGGCACAGGTGTGTATGTCGCCTTCCGGGCTGTGCAGCATCCTGGCACCTCGACGGCCATCTACCTGATGCTCGACGACGTCACTCTGGAGGAACTGCCAGCCTGTGTTCGCCCGACGGGTCTGACGGCCACGGAGGTGTCGACCGATGAAATTACTGTCACTTGGCAGCCTGGTGGCTTCGAGAGCGAGTGGATTGTCAGCGACGGCACCAATGAGTACTCTGCATACGATACCACCTACACTTTTTCTAACCTGTCTGCCAGCACTAACTATGAAATCAGCGTGCGTGCAGTGTGTGGCGGCGGCGACACTAGCGACGCTACACTTTTAAATGTACGCACCAACTGCGGATATATCAACGCCACCGCACTGCCCTACACCGAAGACTTCGAAAGCTATGGTTCAGGCAGCACGGTCTTCCCCACCTGCTGGTACAAGCTTGGCAGCACCGCTGACCGTCCCTATGTCCACGGCACTACCACCTACGGCCACAACAACAGCCACGGCCTCTACTTCTACGCTGCTGCCGGAGGCTACTGCTATGGCATCATGCCACCGGTGGACTCGCTGCTGGACCTCAGCACCCTGCAACTCACCTTCTGGGCACGGCAGTACAGCACCAGCTACAACTGCGACTTCGTGGTGGGCGTGATGACTGACCCGACTGATGCCACCACCTTCACGGCAATAGAACAGGTGCATCCCACAGGAACGGAATACGAGATGTATGAGGTGCCTCTGGCATCCTATACAGATTCTGGTCTTTACATAGCCTTCAGTGCTGTGCAGCATCCTGGCTCCTCAACGGCCATCTACTTGATGCTCGACGATGTGACCCTCGGCCCGCTACCCGACTGCCCGCGCCCGACTGCTCTCACTGTCGACAGTCTCTCTTACGATGCCGCGTTGCTCTCTTGGGTTAGCGGTAGCGAGAACGCCTTCTCGTACAACGTATACTACAGCACCCAAGCAGGCTTCAACCTCGACACGTGCCAGTTCACCACGGTATATGACACCTTTGCACTCGTCACGGGCCTGCAGAGCTACACCAACTACTACTGGACTGTGGTTGCCAACTGCGGCAGCGACACTTCAAATGTGCCCATGCTGCAATCGTTCACAACTCTGGTTAACTGTGGCAACGGATATGTCAACATCCAGGATACCATCGGCGATGGTACCAGCAGTGGCTACACATATTTCGCATACAACTACACCTCATATCCTTATGGCAAATCTGCCAGTATTTTCACTGTCAATGAGCTTGGCGCCATGGGCTTGTTGGCCGGTGCCAATATCAACTCCATCAGCGTGCATGCCGGTGCCACCGCTTGCACCATCAATGGTTTCAAGGTCTATATGGTAGAGGCCGATTTCGATGAGTTCAGTGCGGTGTCCGACACCAACCTTATCAATGCTCTCAATCCCACGCTGGTCTTCAACGGCAACTTTGCCACGACGGCCAACCAGTGGGTGGAGATACCCCTCACCACGCCGTTTGCCTACAGCGGCAGCAACAACCTGATTGTTATTTTCGAACGCAACGTTGCTCCTTCGGCCAGCGGTACAATCTATTATGGCAGCACTTCGCCCGGATACCGTACCATCTATCTCTACAAGAGCAGCTCCTCAAGCTCTGCATCGGGTTCCCGCGTCACTTATCGAGTCAATGTGGCCTTCAATCTCTGTGCCGAGGTGCCCTCCTGTATCCGTCCGACAAATGTGGCCCTCGACGACCTTAGCGACAACAGCGCCACACTTTCGTGGGTGGGTAACGCCGGCAACTTTGAGTACACCATTGGCCCCAGCGGATTCGATCCCGACAGCTCTACTGCCGTAATCACTCCTCTGACTGCCGATTCTGTTGTGATTACCGGCCTTACTTCCAATACCGAATACGACTTCTATGTCCGCACAGTGTGTGGCAACGATGTCAGCGAGTGGTCGATCGTTACAACATTCCGCACCGCCTGTTCGCCCATGCAGCTGCCATACTTTGAGGACTTTGAGTCCTATGGCTCTGGCTCCGCCAACCCCATCAGTCTATGCTGGAGCAAGGGAACCAGCAGCACCACTGCCTACCCCTATCCCTATGCCACCAATGCCATCTCGGGCCAGCGTAGCCTCTACTTCTACGGCTATTATCCCTCTTCGACTTCTTCCACCCCGATCTACAGCTATGCCGCCCTGCCCATGATGGCAGCGCCTGTCGACACTCTTGCCGTGGCGTTCTCTATGCGTCGCTATGCCACCACCACCACCTACTATACCTCGCGTCTTGTCGTTGGTGTCATGGTGAACCCCGAAGACATCTCCACCTTCACCCCGGTCGACACCTTCGACCTCAGGAACGAAGATGCCCTGTCGGTCCACCGCTTCGAGGTGCTCTTCAACAACTATACCGGCAATGGCCAGTACATAGCCTTCTACGACGAGGTGCCGCCGCTCTACGGCAACACCTATTCCTATAGTTATGTGTATCTCGACGACATTGAAGTCGACTACATCCCCACGTGCTCTCGCCCCACCAATGTTACTATCAACAACATTGGCCAGACCACCGCTACTGTGCACTGGATCTCCAGCGCCACCAATTTCGAGGTCGAATATGGTGAGCACGGCTTCGTCCAGGGCACCGGCACCACGCTGACCGCCAGTGCCGACAGCATCAACATTGCAGGCCTGACGGCTGGTGTCAACTACGATGTCTATGTCCGTGCCCTCTGCTCGGCCACCGACATGAGCCCCTGGTCGTTCGCTGCCAGCTTCTACACCGAGTGCGGCATCTTCGCGCTGCCCTACACCGAGGACTTCGAGAGCTATAACAGCGGTGCTTCCATCGGCATCAGCCCCTGCTGGGTGAAGGGTACCAGCAGCACCACCGCCTATCCTTATCCCTACAGCACCAATGCCGTCACCGGCCAGCGCAGCCTCTACTTCTACGCTTACCAGCCTTCGTCAGGTACGGCCACCTACAGCTATGCTGCCCTGCCCGAGTTCAACTCACCTGTCAACACCCTCGAGTTGTCGTTCAATGTGCGCCGCTACAGCACTGTCTCTGACTACTACACCACCCGTCTGCTGGTGGGTGTGATGACCAACCCCAACGACATCACCACCTTCACCGGCGTCGACACCATCGACCTGAAGACTGCCGCAGGCAGCTCGATCCATGAAATCAACGTCAGCTTCGACAGCTATGCCGACACGGGCAAATACATTGCCATCTATGCTGCTGTGCCGCCGCTCTATGGTACCGGCACCTACTGCTACAACTACGCCTATGTCGACGACATCTTTGTCTCGCATATCTCGCCCTGCCCGCGTGCCTTCGACCTGACTGCCTACAACGGCACCACCACCAGCGTGACCCTCGAATGGTCCGACACCATCGGCAGCAGCCAGTGGGTTGTCGAGTACGGCGTGCTTGGCGACACGGCGACCAGCACTGTCACCGTCAACGCCAACCCCTATGTGCTGACAGGTCTCACCCCCAACACCAACTATCGCTACCGTGTGGCACCCATCTGCTCCAACAGCCAGCAGGCCGACTGGAGCCGCACCTGGCACAACTTCAGCACCGCCCTCAACCCCGCCACGCTGCCCTACAGCTACGACTTCGAAGCCGCTGGCGAATGGGCCAACTGGCAGACCAACAGCAACAACACTATCAATTGGTATCGTGGCACTGCCGCCACGGGCAACAATACCAATGCCGTCTACCTCAGCACCGACAACGGCGTCACCCACAGCTGGAACATGAACATCCTCACCAATGCCGTTGTCTACCGCGACATCGACTTCGGTCCCGACACTCATAGCTACCAGATTGACTTCGATGCCTACATCGGTGGCACCATAGGCCACAACTATGACGGTATCTCCGTCGTCGTTGCCGATCCTGCCGTCTTCGTCGAGGGCTCCAATACCGGCATCACCTCGCCGTGGGGTCATGTCAACACCGTCGGTCTCGGCACCGTGCGCCACGACACCGTGTGGGGTCACCACACCATTTATGTCGATGGTATTGCCGGTGTGAAGCGTGTGGCCATCTACCACTTCAACCAGGCTACCGGCTCGGGCAACCCCTACGAAGACAATCCCTCTGCCATCGACAATATCAGTATCGTGCAGCAGGCCTGTGAGCGTCCCGCCAACCTTGTGGCCACCAATGCCACCATCAACAGTGTACAGCTCAGCTGGTTCGGCGAGCCCACCGCACAGTACCAGGTGGCCTACCGTCCGCAGAGTGCAACTGCGGCGGACAACCAATACACCATGGTTAACGGCACCAGCACCACCCTCTACGGCCTCAATGCTGCTACCAACTACTACTGGTGGGTGCGTAAGATCTGCACTCTGACGGCCACCGACACCCTCGTCAGCGGATTCTCCGTCAACGGTTCCTTCACCACCCTGTGTGCTGTGGTCAGCGTCGCCGACACCCTCTTCGAGGACTTTGAGAACTATGCCGGCGAGGTCTACAATGCTGAGGGCGTCCTGCCCAACTGTTGGGAGGGCTACAATGCCACCAACACCCTTACGGCGCACGTCACCAACGGCGGCACCTACAGCTACTGCGTCAGCGGCACCCAGGCCGTCACCATGACTTCCGGCACCAGCTCCGGATATACCGGCGGCATTGACAACTACATGCGTCTTGTCGACATTGCCGAACCCACCAACACCCTCACCATGACCTTCTGGATGTGCACCGAGAGCAGCACCAACGGCTTCCTCGAGATTGGCTACCTCACCGGCAGCAACTATGAGACCGACTTCGTCGCCCTCAAGCACATCGCGGCCAGCAGCGCTACCGTGCACAGCGGCAACGGCCTGCAGCCCGCCGGCCATGGCATCTTCGACACCGTTACCTTCGACAGCGTGCCCATGGGCAACTTCCCCATCTGCTTCCGTTGGAACTACACCACTAGCTACTACAGCTGCTGCATCGACGACGTCAAGGTATGGTCGAGCAACGCCTGCTCCAAACCCGTCGTCACCCTTACCGACCCCAGCTACGAGAGCGTTACCCTCACTGCCGCCGGCAACGGCAGCCTCTTCGAACTCGAGTATGGTACTGACCCGGCAGTCTATGGCACCACGTTGACATCGTCCAACGGCGTGTTCAGCATCACGGGTCTCACACCTGCCACGCAGTACTTCTACCGTGTGCGCCAGCAGTGCGACAGCGCCCTCTACAGCCTTTACAACGAAGGCTTCTTCGTCACCGACTCGCTGCCCTGCCGTGCTGTCACAGGTCTTGAGGTTACCGAACTCGGCTATACCAGCGTCAGCGTGAGCTGGACTGCCGTGGGCGACGAGACCGCCTGGGAGGTCAATGTGTTCAGCACTATCGAGGACACCACCGTCCTGGTGGAGACCGAGAGCGCCACTGTCGGCGGCCTCGTGTCGGAGCGACTCTACAACATCACCGTGCGCCCGATGTGCGGCAGCAACCACAACATCGAAGGTCCGTGGTGCGACACCATTCAGGCTACCACGGCAGCCTGCCTGCCTGTGGAGAACGTCACGGTGACCGATATCACTGCCCATACCGCTACGGTAAGCTGGACGGCTCCCGCGGGTGCCACCAACTTCCGCGTGCTCTATGGTGAACACGACTTCAGCGTTGGCAGCGAGATGGGTACCTACAACACGAGCGACAATCCCTTCGTGCTGACCGAACTCGAGCCTCAGACGCCTTACACGGTGCGTGTGGCCAACGCCTGCACGGAGACTCTGGAGTCGTCGTATGCCAGCGCCGACTTTGAGACCACGAACGTTGGTATCGACGGTGTCGACATGAGCGGAGCCGTCAGCCTCTTCCCGAAC
>JBGUZF010000016.1:0-14989 GCA_045222795.1 Bacteroidales bacterium | reverse complement strand
GTAACACCACAAGCCCGCCCACCACGGATCCAAATACACCGCTTGGTGTTAATAACAGTGAGGCCCGCCCGAGCGGGCGCCCCTCACTGTTTCTTATTGCACCGTGTGCTCGACAGGAGTGGCGGTGCTGTGGTCGATACCGAAGGGGTCGGGCACCGAGTCGGGCGCAGCGGCGCTGCTGTCGGCGGTGCGGTATTCCAATCCTTTCTCGGGACGCGCGCAGTCGCTCATATTGTCCTGTATGCGAGCGATGTCATCGGCGGTGAGTGATTTGCTCGCCGAGGCGAAACGCTCGCGGCGGAAGGGGAATGCCTGGGCGAGCTCGCCGCTGTAGTAGAAGTCGAAGCCTATGGCACCGAAGGTGTAGTCGCGGTCGCCGACCTTGATATGGCTGCCGCCGGGCACGGGGTTGGGCTTGGGCACCGACTGGTCGAAGCCCACGTTGAAGAGCGTGAACAGCAGGTCGGGCCGGTCGCTGATGTCGTAGCCTGCGCGGCGCCACTGCAGCATTGTCTGATGCAGGATGCAGCCGGTGTAGATATAGCTGTAGAGGTGGTTGCGGTAGTCGACGAGGCGGTTGTAGCGCTCGGTCTCGTGGTCGTCGGTCTCGAAGTCGAGCAGGTGCTCGTAGGCGGGGCCCATATAGTATTCCGACGTGGGGTCCATGAGGTGCTCCTCGACGGCTTCGGCGGTGAAGTCCTTGATGCCGTTGACGCCGTAGCTGAACTGACTCTGTACGCTGAGCACCTTGACGGGGCCGAGGTACTTCTTGAACATCTCGCGCTTGGAGTTGAAGAGGCGTATCTGCTCGCCGATGAGGCAACCCACGATGAGGCGCGGCTCCACACCCGTGAGGCGTGCGGCCTCGTTGATGAGGGCGCTGTCGCGCAGGATGGCCTCCTTGAGGGCCGGCCAGGCGGGCTCCGACATCCAGGGGATGACGTTGATATTGCTTGGTTGTTTGATTGTGTTATCGCTTGAGTCGATATAGATACTCAGGGCGGCGACCATACGGTTGATGACCAGTGGGTCGTCGCTGACGACGGCGGCATTGAGGATGAGGCGGGCGTTGACGGGATAGCGGTGGGCCAGAGCTGCCAGACGCTCGAGCTGTAGGGCCCACTGCTCGTCGAGCTGCTCCTGCGTGAGCTTGGCATCCTTGAGGCTTTCGATCTCCGATACCGACATCAGGTAGCGGTAGTTCTTGTCGACGGCACCGCGGTTGTTGGTGATGCCTGTCTGGTAGAGTCCCCAGGCACCTATAATTGCGGCACCTGCCAGTGCAAAGAGCACCAGCAGGATGTCGCATATCTTGCGCCACGTGGGACGCTGCTTGAATTCAAGCCAAATCAGCTTCATTAGTTTTAAGTTTTAAGCTGTAAGTTTTAAGTGGCTGACGCGTCAACCAACCTGCGCAAGCTACTTAATACTTACAGCTCACAGCTTACAGCTATTTTAGGTTCGCCAGCCAGGGGATGCTCTCGAAGAGCGTCATATCCATAGCGATGAATACCAGGGCACCAGCGATATAGCCGGCCAGAGCGAGGAGCGTGATTTTCTTGAGGTACCAGATGAAGTCGATCTTCTCCATACCCATGACGGCGACACCGGCTGCCGAGCCGATGATGAGGAGCGATCCGCCGGTACCGGCGCAGTAGGCCAGGAACTCCCAGAAGGGATGGTTCTGGATGAAGATGGCGTCGACGCCAGTGATGTCGTACATACCCATAGCGGCGGCCACCAGCGGCACATTGTCGACCACCGACGAGAGGACGCCGATGATGAGGTCGATGAAGAAGAAGCCGGGGGCTTCGGTGCCGAAGGCTCCGTTGAGGGCGGCGGCGAGGCTGCCGAGGATACCGCTGACCTTGAGGCAGCTGACGGCCATCAGGATGCCGAGGAAGAAGAGGATGGTGGGAGTGTCGATATGCTCGAGGGTGCTGACGGCGGTGGGCAGTTTGTGACCCTCTTTCTCGTACTTGCGGCTGATGATCTCGGTGGTCATCCACAGGATGGCAAGGCCGAAGAGCATGCCGAGGTAGGGAGGCAGGTGGGTGATGGTCTTGAAGATGGGGACGAAGATGAGGGCGCCGATACCCATGAAGAGGATGAGCTTGCGCAGGTGGGCGGGCACCTCGACACCGCTGCCGCTGCTTTCGGGACGCTCGATGTCGCCCTTCAGCGTGGCACCGACGATAAGCACGGGCACCACCATGCAGACGAGGCTGGCGATGATGGTCTTGACGATGATGTTGACGGTGGTCACCTGGCCGCCGATCCACAGCATGATGGTAGTAACGTCGCCGATGGGGCTCCAGGCGCCGCCGGCGTTGGCAGCGAGGATGACCATACCGGCATAGAGCCAGCGCTCGCGCTTGTCGGCGATGAGCTTGCGCAGCAGGGCCACCATCACGATGGCGGTGGTCATATTGTCGAGCAAGGCCGAGAGGAAGAAGGTGAGGATGCTGAGAATCCACAGCAGTTTCTTCTTGTTGGTGGTGGTAATCTTGTCGGTGATGACGCGGAAGCCCTGATAGTCCTCAATCAGGGTCACGATGGTCATGGCGCCGAGCAGGAAGAACACGATTTCGGCGGTCTCGCCGAGGTTCTCCACCAGGTGCTCGCTGATGAAGTTGTGCCAACCGTCGCTGTCGAGTCCGGGCTGCGTGATGGCGCCGCAGAACACGAAGACGGTCCACAGGAAGGTGCCGAGGGCGAGGGCCGTGGCGGTCTTGTTGATTTTGAACGGATGCTCCATAGCGATGAAGAAGTATCCGACAATGAAAATGGTAACAAGTGCTACTACCATAATTTTTGGTTTTTAGTTGTATTGTATTTGTTTATCGTTTGTTCTGCTGTTTCTGCATCTCCTCGGCCTGCTTGCGCAGCTCTTCGAGGCGCTGCTGGAAGTTGCTCTTCTTTTTCTTCTTGCCTTTGTCACCGGCGTGCTTGTGGTCGTAGGCCGCCATGCGGGCACGCACCTTCTTCTCACTGGTGAAGCGGCGGATGAGCATCATGGTGCACATGGTGAAGGTCAGCGAGATGAGGTAGTAGAGGTTCAAACCTGCACTCTGGCTGTTGAAGATGAAGAGCATCATGAAGGGCATGAAATACATCATGAACTTCATGCCGGGCATCGACTGTGTGCCGGCTTGCTGCTTCATGGTGTACCACGTGTAGAAGAACTGCATGCCGAACATCAGCAGGCAGAAGAGCGAGATGTGGTCGCCATAGAGCGGTATGTTGAAGCCGAAGTCGAGGATAGAGTCGTAGTTCGACAGGTCGGGGCACCACAGGAAGGGTTTCTGGCGCAGCTCGATGGCCTGGGGGAAGAACATGAACATAGCCGTCAGGAAGGGCATCTGGATGAGCACAGGCAGGCAGCCCGCCATAGGACTGTAGCCCGCGCGTTTCTGCAGAGCCATCATCTCCTGTTGCTTCTGCATGGCCTGCTCCTGCTTGGGGTACTTCTTGTTGAGGGCGTCCATCTCGGGCTTCAGCACGCGCATGATAGCGCCGCCCTGATAGCTCTTGAAGACCAAGGGCAGCAGGATGAGGCGGATGAGCAGTGTGAAAACGATGATGATGATACCGTAGTTCCAGTTGAACTTCTCGAGGAAGTTGAAGGCCGGCACGATGAGGTAGCGGCTGATGCTCTTGGAGATGATGGTCCATCCCAAGGGCAGCATGCGGTCGTAGCCGCGGTGCATGGCGCGCAGGTCGCGCAACTTGGTGGGGCCGTAGTAGAAACCCATGTGCATCTGCGGTTTCTCCTTGTCGTAGGTAAGGCCTATGACGGCTTTCATATCGGAGAGGTAGTTGCCGTCCTTCACCGATTTGTCGGTGTGCACCTCGATGTCGGCATTCTCGAAGGGCACATCCTTGTTGGCATTGATGATGGCTGCGAAGTACTGCTCCTTGAAGGCCACCCAGTCGAGTTGTACCTTCACTTGCTTCGAGTCGTCGCGACCCATCGACAGGTTGTCGGGGTTCTTCTCGGCGGGGGTCTTGTAGTATATGTTGCTGTAGTAGCGCTCGCGGTCGCTGTTGCGGTTGCTCTTTCCGCGGCTGCCACTGTTCACCTTCTCCTGGCGCAGCATGCGGTTCTGCCACTGGAAGTCCATATAGGGAGTCTCGCGCACCAGCTGGGTGAGGCCCACGAAGTTGATGTCGAAGTCTACCTCGTAGCTGTCACCGTGCATGGTGTAGGCGAACTCGAGGTAGCCGTTGTTGGCGCTGTCGTTGATTTCGGCACGGAAGCGGACGCATGCAACCTCATCTATGTCAAGGGAGAATTCGTTGTCGATGAGTTTGTCGAAAATGGGTTTGTCTGTGTTGCCGAAGTATGGCACAAACACCAGGTCCTTGGTGTTGACCACACGGTTGTCGGTGGTCGAGAAGACGAGGTTCATATTCTCCTGCGAGGGGGTGATGAGCACCAACTCGTTGCTGTCGTATGTGAGGTAGTCGGCCAGCACCACACGGTCGACGCGGGCGCCGAGGGTGTTGAACTCCACCTTCATCAGGTGGTTCTCCATCATGAAGCTGCGCTCCTCGCCCTGCACGGCGGCGTTGAAGGCACCCATGTCCTGCACCTTGCGCGTCATACCGGGCAGCACGGTGTCGCCGGCGGCGGCAAGACTGTCGAGGCGTGCGTGCTCTGCGGCTATCGAGTCCTCGATGCGCTGCTCCTCGAGTTTCGCCTGCATCGTGCTGTCGTACACACGCTGACGCTCGGCCATCTCCTCCTTCGACGGAGCCACCCAGAACATGTAGCCCACAAAGATTGCGAATATCAGTACCAGTCCTATAATCGACTTTTTATCCATATTGTTGTATCGGTTTTCTTGATATTATTAGTTGTTATACAATACTATATACGTATCCGAACCTCGGATAATAAAATGCAAAGATACGCAAACTCAGCGACATGGCAAAATTATTTTCACCAATAGTTTTTTTGCGGAACGGGGCAATATTGGTCGCGCGTGTACGTTATAAATGACGATATGAAGAAAATGCTGAAATCAGGACTGCTGCTATCGCTATTCTTGGCGGCCATTGTGGCGCATGCTGCCGACTTCCAGGCTGTGGCGCCGAGTGGACAGACCATCTACTACAAGATTGTGCAGGGTGGGGTAGTGGTGACCTATCCGTACAATACGGTCACCCCAGTGGATGGCTGGAATACCTATATCAAGCCTGTTGGAGCGTTGGTTATCCCCGACAGCGTCACTTATGGCGGTGTCACTTATGCGGTGAAGGCTGTCAGCAACCACGCTTTCTATGAGTGCATAGGTCTTACATCTGTCACCCTCCCCGAGGGTATTACTGCTGTGCGGGCGTCGGCGTTTCGTGGCTGCTCATCGTTGGCGTCGGTCACGCTGCCAGCTTCGCTCGACTCACTCTACGGCTTCTCGTTTGCCTATTGCTCTGCCCTGACCGATATGACACTCCTCGGCACCACGCCTCCCGTTTGTCTTGCCAATGTCTTTTCCAACACCCCTCTCTCGGCAGCGACCCTGCATGTGCCGTGCGGCACTCTGACGGCGTGGAACGCCGCCCCTTGGAACCAATTCGGCAGCGTGGTGGAGAATTCTTGCGGCGTTACGCTCACTGTGATGGCTAACTATAACTCGCGCGGCAGTGTGAGTGGTACTGGCACTTATGCAGTTGGCACCAACGCGGTGCTTACAGCTACCCCTGTTGACGGATTCTTCTTTGCCTGCTGGGGCGATGGCGACACGCTGAACCCGCGTGTCCTTGCCGCCGTTGAAGACCTCTCTTTGACGGCTATGTTCTTCCCCCTGCAGTACGACTCGCTGCTCGTGCCAGTGCACGACACCGTGACTCTATACGACACCATCGTCACCGTCGTGGTGCATGTCGACACGGTGCCGATATATGATACGGTGGTGATAACCCTCACCGAGACAGATACTGTATACCTCACCGACACTGTGATGCCCACCATTTTCAGGCTCACTGTGAGCGCCGATGGCGGCGGCGTGGGTATAGGCAACGCCCTGCTGCCTGCCGGCACTGTGGCCGAGATAGGAGCCTTGCCCATGGAAGGCAACCGTTTCCTGCGGTGGGACGACGGTAACACCGACAACCCGCGCACCGTGACCCTCACGGGCAACATGGCCTTCACGGCGGTGTTCGAGACACTGGGCATACAATTGGGCGATGCAGGCCGGTCGTGGACAGCCGTGGCAGAGGGGCGCGACATAGTGGCTACCGGTGTGCAAGGGCGCGAGTTGCGCATCTTCACCGTCGACGGACGGCAGCTATATGGTGGCACGGCACAAAATGACGTGATGCGCTTCCGATGCACGGCAGCAGGAGTGTACCTGCTGAGCGTCGACGGCTCTGCTGCCCGCAAAGTGATAATCAACTGAACGGCACTTAACACTTAAAACATACAGCTCACAGCTTAAAACTTAATATAATGAAACTGCAATTCCTGGGAGCCACCCGCGAGGTGACCGGCAGCAAACACCTGATAACGACCAAGAGCGGCCTAAAGATACTGCTCGACTGTGGTATGTACCAAGGCAAGGGCCTCGAGACCGACGCCATGAATCGCGACCTTGGCTTCACGCCGTCGGAGATCGACTACCTCATCCTCAGTCACGCCCATATCGACCACAGTGGCCTGATACCCTATATCTACAAGAACGGCTTCCGTGGCACTGTGCTCTGCACTCCCGCCACGCGCGACCTCTGCGCCATCATGCTCGCCGACGCCGGCCGCATACAGGAGCAGGATACCCAAACCTTCAACAAGAAACGCAAGGCCCAGGGGCTGGACCCCGTCGAACCTATCTACGACGAACAGGATGCCCAGGCCTGCATGGGCTGCTTCATCAGCGTGCCCTACCACAAGAAGTTCAATATCGAGGGCGAGGTGTCGGTGGAGTTCTTCGATGCCGGCCATATCCTTGGCTCTGCCATGGTGTACCTGGAGATAAAGGACGGCCGCCGCAAGTTGCGCCTCGGCTTCACAGGCGACATAGGCCGCTACGGCAAGCAGATACTCAAGGATCCCGAGCCGTTCCCGCAGGTTGACTACCTCATTATGGAGAGCACCTATGGCGACCGTCTGCACGAGAGTCTGCAGAACGCTGAGCAGGAACTGCTGATGGCGGTGCTCGACACTTGCACCAAGAAGAAAGGTAAGCTCATCATTCCCAGTTTCGCCATAGGCCGTGCGCAGGAGATAATCTACGCCCTAGACCGTCTGGAGCATGCCAAGCTGCTGCCCGACATCGACGTCTTCGTCGACAGTCCGCTGAGTGTCAGCGCAACCAATATCATGCGTCTGCACAGCGAGAGCTTCAACGACAATATAGCCGAGTACTGCAAGACCGACCCCGACCCCTTCGGCTTCGACCGACTGCACTACATACAGAGTGTCGAAGAGAGTAAACAGCTCAACATACGCCACAAGCCCTGCGTCATAATCTCGGCCAGCGGCATGATGGAGGCCGGCCGTGTGAAGCACCACCTGGCCAACCATATCGACAATCCGGCCACTACGGTGCTCTGTGTGGGCTACTGCGAGCCGTCAACCCTCGGTGCCAAGATTATGCGTGGCGACGAGACGGTCTCCATCTTTGGCCAGACGCACAAGGTGCGTGCCGAGCTGCGCCGCATCGACTCCTTCTCCGGCCACGGCGACTACAAAGAAATGATGCGCTACATCGGCTGTCAGGACAAGAAGAAGGTCAAAGGACTCTTCATCGTTCACGGCGAAGAAGAGACCCAGCGCCACTTCGCAGACACCCTCGCCGCCGACGGTTGGAAACATATCACCATCCCCGCCTTCCGCGACGAGGTGGAACTATAGAATAAAACAATTAAACTATGATAACATTTATTATCTCCATTGTGTTGCTGGTACTCGGGTACTGGCTGTATTCAAAGGTTATTGAGCGCGTTATCGGTGTCGACCCAAATCGTGTGACACCTGCTGTGGCGCACCCTGACGGAGTGGATTATGTGCCGATGAAACCGTGGCGTATCTTCCTAATCCAGTTCCTCAACATCGCTGGCGTCGGCCCGATCATCGGCGCCGTCATGGGAGCACAGTTCGGCACCGCCTCGTTTCTGTGGATTGTCTTCGGCAGCATCTTCGCCGGCGCCGTGCACGACTTTGTGGCGGGTTTCATAAGCATAAGCCACGATGGTGCCTCGTTGCCCGAGATACATGGACTTTACCTAGGTAAAAACGTGAAGAAGTTTATGACGTTCTTCACGATAGTGCTGATGGTGCTGGTGGGCGCTGTGTTTGTGAAGACCCCCGCACAGCTCATTGTCGACAATTTCACTCCCGGCTGGCCTATCTGGATATGGCCTATCATTATTTTCGCCTATTACCTGATAGCCACTTTGCTCCCTATAGACAAGGTTATCGGCAAGATATACCCTATCTTCGGCTTCCTGCTGCTGGCAATGGCTGTGATGCTGGTGGTGGCTATCTTCATCAAGCCCGAAGTGCAGCTCGTCGAGCTGTGGGACGGTCTTGAGAACAGGCACCCCAAGGCGGCGACCAACCCCATCTTCCCGATGATGTTCGTGAGCATAGCCTGCGGCGCCATTAGCGGCTTCCACGCTACGCAGAGTCCGCTGATGGCACGTTGCATGGTCAACGAGAAACAGTGCCGTCCGATATTTTACGGTGCCATGATAACCGAGGGCGTGGTGGCTCTGATATGGGCTGCCGTCGCGGCCTACTTCTTCCACGACCATCCCGATCTCTGCCTGGGCAAGGGCGGCGATGCTATGGTGGGTGTCATCTGCACCGAGTGGTTCCCACCGGCGCTGGCGGTCATCTCCATTCTTGGCGTCATCTGTGCCGCTATCACCTCGGGCGACACGGCGTTGCGCTCGGCGCGACTGATACTGGCCGACCGATTCAACGTGGACCAGAAACCCATCGGCAAACGTCTGCTGGTGGCGCTGCCGGTTTTTGTGCTGGCTGGTGCGGTGCTGGTTTATGCCTTCAGGGATGCCGAAGGATTCCAGACCATCTGGCGCTACTTTGCATGGTGCAATCAGATATTGGCGGTGTTCACCTTGTGGGCCATCACCTCATTCCTGGCCATGAAGGGGAACTATAAGGCTACGGCCCTAGCGCTGCTCCCGGCCAACTTCATGACCTATATCTGCGCTTGCTTCATCCTTGTGTCGCAGACCGAAGGTTTCGGCAGTTTCCTGCCTTACCCATGGGGTTATATTTTGGCAGGTGTAATCACTATAGTCGGAGGCTCGATGGCACCCTTCTGGTTAAAAATATTTAAAGAGCACACAATAAATAAAAAGAACTAGCGTTATACACCCAAAATAATATTTGCTAAAATGAAGAAAACTCTTGTTTATACACTGATTCTCCTCGTTGCAGGCACAGCATTTGCAGGCCCCAAGCCCCGCAAGAGTTCGCGCATGGAAATGGGTATCCATGGCAACGCAATCTATGTTATCGAGTACACCTACAATCTCCGCGGTGGCGCCGACGGTGGCCGTAAACTTATCTGCATCGACAGTATCACCTTCGACAAGCGCGGCAACTTCGCCGACAAGTTCCGCACCAAGGCCGACGACTACACCTGGTACAGCTACTACTTCGATGTCAATGGCTACAGCCTTGGCTGGAACGAGTACAACCGCGAGAAGATGCTCACAGGCCGCACAGCCTACCTCAACGATAAGGATGGCAACCGCATTGAGCGCACCGTGTTCCTCGGCAACCAGATGACCAAGAAAGAAAGTTCGAAGTTCAGCAATGGTCTTAAGGTCGAGGAGCAGAGTTTCGACAGCGACGGCGAGATGACCGAGAAACGTACTTATAAGTACGACAACCGTGGCAACTGCACCGAGATGAACTTCTACAACCGCGACGGCGAACTGATGCAGCACTACCTGTACAAGTACGATCAGCGCGGCAACCGCATCGAGTGGCGCTTCTACGATGCCGACGAGTTCCTTTCGGCCCTCACCACCTACTACTACGACGACCACGACAACCTCATAGAGGTCTCCTCGTTCAACTATGACGAGCACCTCAACTGGAAGCACTCGTATGTCTACGAGTACGACGAGGACGACAACTGGGTGCGCCAGACCATCTACCGCAACAATGTGCCCTATCAGGTCATCGAGCGTGAGATCGCCTATCCGGTGAACTGATAGTCATGCCAACACTCTTTAAAATATTCAACTTCCGGTTCATGTTCTACTCTGGAGACCATGAACCGGTTCACATTCATGTTGTACGCGGAGGCCCCATACGATACAGAAGATGATACTCCTCTCCCCACTGCCGCTGAAGAACCGGCTGAGTATGGGAAGTAATTAATAAACTATAGTGTAACCAAACCCACTGCCAATGAAGCATAGAGCATAGATTAATATGCACATCATAGAATAGGGAAAAAGCGAAACGAGTTTATCTGGTCATTCTGAAAACTTCGACACTTTTCAAATACCACCAGAGATTAGCAACGGTGCTCCCGCCTTTGGGCGTGGGCTTTGTACGTTGAAATTTGGTGGTATAGGTAGTCGAAGACCTCAGAATGACCAATGGAGACCAAAAAGTACCCACGCTCTTTTTATGTGCATATCCTTGGTACATCATCTTTTTAACTCACAAATCAATCAAAATGAAAACAAGAACCAAATCAATCATTGTACTGCTCTTCATGGCAGCCATGGCTTTCTCCGCCTGCAACAAGGACGATGGCACAACAGATTCACCAAACAATCCCGGCACGCCGGATGTTCCGGTTTCACCGACAATCACTAATGCCACATTCACCTTCGACGGGCAAACCGTCCCATTGGGCAGCCTTACTACCAACGTGAAGCAGTTTACAACCAGCTACGGGGCTAACGGACGTCGTCTGATAATCGATGCCGCCTCCACCGAGAAGCCGGCAGGATGCACAATGAACATGCCGACATTCCATATCGTTATCGAGCGTGTCGGCGGCGATGCTACATGGCGAATCATCGAAGACAGCACCTACGCCTACACCGCTGATATGCTGGCCGACGAGACACAGAGAAATTACTTCACCGAACAGGTGGACGCACAGACAGTCCGTCCAGTTAAGCCGAACTATATCCATTGGGCTTCCTCTCAGTATACCGACAACCCTGTAAATGATGGAAACAGCACTGTGAGCATCAATTGCCAGATTACATTCCAAGGTGTCTATGAGAAAGAAACCACCTGGACTTACAACCCACAGGATCTAAAAGGACTGTCCTTGTCGATTCGCGAAAACCACTACAGCGAACTGTAAAAGCACAATTTCTAGTTAATGAGCCTCTGTCGGACAGGGGCTCTTTTATTATCCGAACAGCGGCAAATGTCGCACCCCTAGGGCTCTGTGCAGGCCTGAGCGAAGGTCGGACTCGGCGGCTGAACGGACAATGGTTTTCTAGGTTTCGTTCACAGCCGCGGGATTGCGGAGATGAGTGTCCGCGTGTAGTCCGTCTGGGGATTGGCGAAGAGTTCATCGGGAGTGCCTGTCTCGACTATGCGGCCCTGCTGCATCACCATGATGCGGTCGGAGAGGAACTTGACCACCGACAGGTCGTGTGTGATGAAGAGGTAGGTGTAGTGGTGGCGCCGCTTGAGGTCGTTGAGGAGGTTGAGCACTTGTGCCTGCACGCTGACGTCGAGGGCCGAGACGCTCTCGTCGCACACCACCAGTTCGGGTTGCAGTATCAGTGCGCGTGCTATGCATACACGCTGCCGCTGGCCGCCGCTGAGTTCGTGCGGGTAGCGGCTGTACCAATCGGGCTGCAGGCCCACCTGCTCCATAAGAGCGCACACGCGCTCCCTTATAGTACCTATAGTATCTATAGTTCCTATATGGCTGTGAACCTTCAAAGGTTCACTAATGGCGTCGCCTATGGTTATCCTCGGGTTGAGCGAGGAGTAGGGGTCTTGGAAGATTATCTGCAGTTTGGGGCGCAGGGCGCGCATCTCATGGCTGCTGAGTTTGTCGAGCGGTGTGCCGCGGTAACTGATGCTGCCAGCGCTATGGTCGATGAGGCGCAGCAGGGCACGGCCGAGGGTGGTCTTGCCGCAGCCGCTCTCGCCCACGAGGCCGAGGGTCTCGCCCTCCATGATGTCGAACGAGATGCCGTCGACGCCCTTCAGCGTCTGCAAGGGCTTGCCAAAGATGCTCTTCTTGAGGGTATAGGTAACATCGAGGTCTTTTACAGTTAGGAGTTTGGAGTTAGGAGTTAGGGGTTGTGTTGGCAACTCCTCATTCCTCACGCCTACCTCCTCACTATTAAGGAACTCTTCCACCGTCGGTAGGTGGTCGGGACGGCTGTCGAGGGGCGGGCGGCAGGCCAGCAGGCCTTTGGTGTAGGGCTGCTGCGGATTGTAGAGGATCTCTTTGGCGTGTCCTTGCTCCACCACTTTGCCGCGGTACATCACCAGTATGTCGTCGGCAATCTGCGCTATCACGCCCAGGTCGTGGGTGATGAAGATTATGCTGATGCCGTATTTCTCCTGCAGTGACTTGAGCAACTCGAGGATGGTCTTCTGCACCGTCACGTCGAGGGCAGTGGTGGGTTCGTCGGCGATGAGTATGTCGGGATGGTTGATAAGGGCCATTGCGATCATCACACGCTGCTTCTGTCCACCACTGATTTCGTGGGGGTAGCTGTCGAAAATCTTCTCGGGGCGGGGGAGGAGCACCTCCTTGAAAAGTTCTATGACCAGCTCTCTTTCTGACAGATTTTTGTTTTCCGGCAGATTGGAAAAAATTTCAAAAGAATCTGACGCGTCAGCCTCGTTCTTTTCCAATCTTTTAAAATCTGAAGGATATTTGTGAGCGCGGAGCATCTCCAGTACCTGTGCACCGCATTTCTGCACAGGGTTGAGAGAGGTCATGGGCTCCTGGAAAATCATGCCTATGCGGTGGCCGCGGATGGTGCGGAACTCGTCCTCGGTGAGGCTCAGCAGGTCGGTGCCGTCGAGCAGCGCTGTGCCGCTGACGGTGGCCTTCTTGGGCAGCAGACCCATGAGGGCCATTGAGCTGACGCTCTTGCCCGAGCCGCTCTCGCCCACGATTCCCAGCGTGCGGCCGCGATGCAGCGCGTAACTCACCTTGTCGACCACCGTGCGGTCGCCGAAAGCCACCGAAAGATTCTTGACCTCTAGTATGCAGTTGTCCTTTTCCACGCATACATAACGTGCGTATGCAATAAATAGTATATGTCCTCTGATAGTTTTGTTGAAGAAATAGGCATGTCAACAGGCGGTTGAAAGATTATTTGCACGGAATGAAAAAATATGTGTATATTTGCACTCTGT
This sequence comes from Bacteroidales bacterium, assembly GCA_045222795.1. Classification (GTDB taxonomy): domain Bacteria; phylum Bacteroidota; class Bacteroidia; order Bacteroidales; family P3; genus Colimorpha. The sequence goes on along the minus strand of JBGUZF010000016.1, from coordinate 1,647 downwards.
TTCAAAATGGCAACAATAACATTAAAAATTATACAACTATGACAAAATCAGAACAATTCATGGAGATGGAAGCCAAGTACGGCGCCCATAACTATCATCCGCTACCCGTTGTGCTCGCCAAAGGCGAGGGAGCTTTCGTGTGGGACTGCGAGGGCAAGAGGTATTACGACTTCCTGTCGGCCTACAGTGCCGTGAACCAAGGTCATTGCCACCCGAAGATTGTCAAGGCCATGTGCGATCAGGCTCATGAGCTGACCCTCAGCAGCCGCGCCTTCTACAACAACTGCCTCGGCGAGTGGGAGAAGTATGTGACCGAGTACTTCGGTTACGACAAAGTGCTGCCCATGAACACCGGTGCCGAAGCCGACGAGACGGCCCTGAAGCTGGCTCGCCGCTGGGGTGTGGTGAAGAAAGGCATCCCCAACGACGAAGTGATGATTGTCTGCTGCGAGGGTAACTTCCACGGCCGCACCATCACCATCATCACCATGAGCAACGACCCCGAGAGCTACGCCAACTATGGCCCCATGACTCCCGGCTTCCTGCGCATCCCCTACAACGATCCCGATGCCCTCGAGAAATGCCTGGCCGAACACGGCAAGAAGGTGGCCGGCTTCCTCGTCGAACCCATCCAGGGCGAGGCTGGCGTGTATGTCCCCGATGAGGGCTACCTCAAGAAATGCTACGACATCTGCCACAAGTACAACGTGCTGTTTATGGCCGACGAGGTGCAGTGCGGTATCGCCCGTACCGGCAAGATGCTGGCCTGCGACCACGAAGGCGTGCGTCCCGACCTGCTCATCCTCGGCAAGGCCCTCGGTGGCGGCGTGATGCCCGTTAGCGCTGTGTTGGCCGACGACGACATCATGCTCAACATCAAGCCCGGCGAGCATGGCTCCACCTTCGGTGGCAACCCCATCGCTGCCAAAGTCAGTATCGCCGCCCTGCAAGTGATCAAGGACGAGCACCTGATGGAGAACGCCGAGCGCCTCGGTAAGATCTTCCGCGAGGAGATGACCAACTTCAAGAGCCCGATGATCGAGAAGGTGCGCGGCAAAGGCTTGCTGAACGCCATCATCATCAAGCCCCACAACGGCAAAGAGGCATGGGATGTGTGCCTGAAGATGCGCGACCTCGGCGTCCTCGCCAAGCCCACCCACCAGCACATCATCCGCTTCGCTCCCCCGCTGGTCATCACCGAGGAGCAGCTGCGTGCCGCTATGGAACTCATCAAGGAAGCAATCAAAAGTTTTGAATAAAGATTAAGGATTAAAGGTTAATGGTTAATGAGGCTGACGCATTCATGGTGTTGCTTAGGCACATTAACCATTAACCAATAATCATTAAACATTACATTTATGGAAGAACAGACTTTCAACCCCAACAAGGCTGAGATGCCGCGTAACAGCGAGATACGCCGCGCTGCGCGCTATGCCCTGAAAGGCAACTGGACGCAGGCCGTCCTCGCCACATTGGTATTCACTCTCATCACTGCCGCCGCCGGCTCCATCCCCTTCGCCGGCCTGCTTGTGGTGTGCCCACTTTCGTTTGGCTTCATGATCTGCTTCCTGCGCCTGGTGCGCGGAGAGGACAGCAGCGAGATGGTGGGCGACCAGTTCAGCGTCTTCAACAAGTACGGCCGTGTGC
>JBGUZF010000015.1:0-21684 GCA_045222795.1 Bacteroidales bacterium | reverse complement strand
CTGTGCTTCGGCCGAGGTGTTGTACTGGTTCTTCACCACGAACTGGCCGGTATGGTCGATGCAGCCCCATTTGCCGTCCATCTTGGCGGGAGCCACGCGGTCGTTCCACACGTAGGTGAAGAGCTTGGCATCCTCGAGGGTGGGCTTGATGACCCACATGCCCTGATAGTCAACATAGCCCCAGGCTCCCGAGCTGGGATCCTTGACGGGGTAGAGCCAGTGGCCCAACTCCTGATGGGTGTCCCACTCGTTGCCGGCAAGCCATGCCTCGCTCGAGAGAGTGAAGACGTTGCGGCTGAGGTCGTCGCCGGTGTCGCTGACCACCATCCAGTAGCCGTCGAGCTTGGCGGTGGCGAAGAGGCCTGTGTCGTTGGCGAAGCGTGTGGCAGCTTCATACTTGGGCTTGATGCGCCATTCTCCGCTCCAGTCAACCCAGCCCCATTTGTTGTCGGCGGGGTTGGTCACGGGATAGCGCCAGTCCTCAAGGGCACGGCCGTGTTCGAACTGACGTAGGGCATCTATGGCCTCGTCAGAGGTAAAGAAGATTGGCGTGGTGACAACGTTGCCGTTGCGGTCTATGTTGCCCCAGCGTCCCTCGTGTTTCACCTGAGTGTAGGGATAGTTGTTGTCTTCGCCGAAAGGCAGACGGTCTTCGTAGATGGGTTGCACAACCCAGCGACCGAGATAGTCGACAAAGCCCCACAATCCGTTGTTGGGATTGGTGACAGGCACGCGCCAGGTGTAGTAGTTGCGGGCGATGGCCCACTGGGCACCGGCTTCCTCGGCCTGCTCGGCGCTATGGAAGATGTTGTTGATGACCAGCACGCCACGACCGTCGATGCAGCCCCAGCGGTCGTCCTTTTTGACGGGGGCGTAACTCTTCGGGTCGCGGCCTTGGTGAGGTTTGGCGGCCTGATACACGGGCTGATATTTCCAGCGGCCGTAGTAGTCGACAAAGCCCCAGCGGCCGTCGGCGGCATTGCGGGCGGGATAGACCCACTTGCCTGGCTCGGTCATCTGTTCCCACTGGCGTCCGGCCTCCTGAGCCACCTCCTTGGAGGGGAAGAGGTTGCGGCACACCATGTTGCCGTCGATATCGATGCAACCCCAGCGGTCGTCGAGTTTCACAGGAGCCCAGCGGCGTACCTTGCCTTCGAACTCGCCGGCACGTTGGTATTGGGGCATGATGCGCCAGGCGCCGTCGTCGTTCTTATAGCCGAACATCTGCATGGCGCTCTCGAAGACAGGCTTCTGGGCCTGGAGCGAGGGAATGGCCAGCAGCACCGTGAGGAGCAATAATGCGATTCGTTTCATTTGCTTTTATGTGTTATTGTGTGTTGTTTCAACGGGGGTCGGGGATGCTCATCAGACGTGCGGCGTCGGCGACATACGAGGTGGCGCAGAGACCGCCCTGGTTGTAGAAGCCTGCATACACCTCGCCGCGGCGCTCTTTGGCAAGGTCCTGAACGTAGGTGTCAATGTCTTTGGCAATGCCGAGTTGACGGTCTTTGCGTATCTTCATGGCTTCGGTGATGGCCTTGTAGTAGACGGGCACTGCCTCGCCATAGTAGTCGCACATGTCGTTCTCCGACACTTTCGACTTGCCGGCATATTTACTGCTCCACATGGCTTTGCAACTCTCATCGGCCTTGTTGTAGATCTCCTCGATTTCCTTGTCTATGGCGGTGTAATCGTTGAGCATCTTTTGGTATTTGTTGTCGCTGCCAAGCATCTCGGCGGTACGCATGTAGCGTTCTTGCAACTCGGCGGCATACTGCTGTGCCAATGCTTCTTTCTCTTTCTCCGACATGTTTTCGTATTTCTCGCCTTCGATGCCGAGCTCTTCGAGCAGTGCTTCGTCATAGTAGTACAATGCGCCGGTGCCGTTGGCACTCATCATGGTCACATAGCCCGATGCGGCAGCCAGACCCATCTGGGTGAGGAACTTCGTCATGGGATTGGTGAGCATCTTCAGGGTGCGCGGGTTCTCGCGGTTCTGCTCGCAGAGGTACTCGGCGATGTTCTGGTACGAGGGCAGCTGCGGTACGGTGGCCATCACCTCCTCGGGAGTGGGTATCTGGCCTTCTTTGGTCTCGCTTTTGGGGCTGTCCTCCTTGTCCAGGTTCTCTTTCTGCACCTTGGCTTCCGTGGGCTGCTGTTTTATTCCGAAAGCATTGTCGAGGGCTCTGCCCACCTCTTGCTCGGCCTTCTGCTGAGCCTTCTTCTCGACGGTCTTCTCAACGCCTTTCTCGACACCTTTCTTCACGGCGTTGCCGATTCTGCCGAACTGAGCCTGAGCACCGAATACCAGCGCCAAGGCCAACAATAAAACGGATATCTTTTTCATGACTTATTGTGTTTTGAGGTTAGTAATCATTCTGCTTTAAAACTTGCAAGGTCGGCTTCGGTGAAGTGCATCACGTAGTAGGCCTTGGCGCATACATCTTCCTCAGTCATACGGACATAGACGTTGGCGCTCTTGCTGAAGAGTTCGTGGGCGCGAGTGGCGTCGTCCATTATGAGGAGGCTCATGATGATCTCGGCGGTCATGTCGTAGAGGCGGCGTGCCAGGAAGTCGTGCACGGCTTCGCTCTGCTGCTCTTTGACGTAGGCCACAGCCTTCTCGTAGAGGTCCACCAGCGGTGCTATGCGTGCCTTCAGGGGCTTCATCTCCTCGCTCACCTCGCTCTGCATCATGTCCTTGATGACCTGGAGGTAGGTGCCATTGGTGACATAGCGGATGGCTGCCACCACCTGCAGCTGTGTGGTACCCTCGTAGATGCTGAAGATACGGGCGTCGCGGTAGAGGCGCTGGCTCTTGTATTCCATGATGAAGCCCGATCCGCCGTGAATGCTTATGGCGTCGTAAGCATTCTGGCTGGCATATTCGCTATTCATACCCTTGGCCAGCGGCGTGAATGCGTCGGCCAGACGGCTGTACTGCTTCATCTCGGCGCGCTCCTCGGGTTCCAGCTTGCGGAAGCGGGCTATGTCCTCGAGGCTCTTGTAGATGTCCACATAGCGCGAGGTGCAGTAGAGCAGCGAGCGGCCTGCGTCGAGCTTGGCCTTCATACGGCTCAGCATGTCGTAGACGGCGGGGAAGTTGATAATCTTCTCGCCGAACTGGGCGCGTTCGCGGGCGTAGGCGAGGCCCTCGTTGTAGGCCTCTTGCTCCACGCCGACACTCTGGGCGGCGATACCCAGGCGGGCGCCGTTCATCAGGGCCATGACGTATTTGATAAGGCCCAGCTTGCGGTCGCCGCAGAGTTCGGCCTTGGCGTTCTTGTAGGTGAGTTCGCAGGTGGGCGAGCCGTGAATGCCGAGCTTGTGCTCTATGTGGCGCACGTCGACGCCGCCGTTACGCTTGTCGTATATGAACATCGACAGGCCGCGGCCGTCCTTGGTGCCCTCCTCGCTACGGGCGAGGACGAGGTGGATGTCCGAGTCGCCGTTGGTGATGAAGCGCTTCACACCGTTCAGACGCCAGCAGTTCTCCTTCTCGTCGAAGGTGGCCTTGAGCATCACGCGCTGCAGGTCGCTGCCTGCGTCGGGCTCGGTGAGGTCCATGCTCATGGTTTCGCCGGCGCAGATGCGGGGGATGTACTTCTCGCGCTGCTCATCGCTGCCGAACTCGTAGAGGGTGTCGATGCAGCTCTGCAGGCTCCAGATGTTCTGGAAGCCGGCGTCGGAGGCCGAGATGACCTCGCTCATCATCGAGAAGATGGTGGAGGGCAGGTTGAGTCCGCCGTAGCGGCGCGGCATCGAGACACCGTAGAGGCCAGCCTTGCGGGTGACATCGAGGTTCTCGAAAGTCTTCGAGGCGTATATCATGCGGCCGTTCTCGAGGTGCGGACCTTCGAGGTCGACGCTCTCCGAGTTGGGCTCGATGACGTTGGCAGCCACGTCGCCAGTGATGTCGAGGATGCGGCGATAGTTCTCTATGGCATCCTCGTGGTCGACGGGGGCGTAGTCGAACTCCTTGGCGTCCTTGAAGCCGTCTTCTTTCAGTTCCACCAGGCGTTTCATCAGGGGATGAGAGAGGTGGAAGTCAATCTCCGGGTGGTCGGTATAGTAGTTTGCCATGATTATTTGCTATTCTGTTTGTAATACTTGATGAGTTTGGGGACTACGTCCTCCACCGTGCCGGTGATAACGTAGTCGGCAATCTTGTTGATGGGGGCCTCGGGGTCGGAGTTGATGCTGATGATGATGCCCGAGTCCTGCATGCCGGCGATGTGCTGTATCTGGCCGCTGATGCCGCAGGCGATGTACACCTTGGGGTGCACGGTGACGCCCGTCTGGCCAATCTGGCGGTCGTTGTCTATCCAGCCTGCGTCGACGGCGGCGCGACTGCCGCCCACCTCGCCGTGCAGCACTTTGGCGAGCTCGAAGAGCATGTCGAAGCCCTCCTTCGAGCCGACGCCGTAGCCGCCGCTCACCACGATGGGAGCGCCCTTGAGGTTGTGCTTGGCAGCCTCCACATGGTGGTCGAGCACGCGCACCACGAAGGCCTCTTTAGAGACATACTTGCTCACTTCGGGGTACACCACTTCTTTCTTGCAGCTACCCTCGTATACAGCCTTCTGCATGACGCCACTGCGCACGGTGGCCATCTGCGGACGATGGTCGGGGTTGACGATGGTGGCCACGATGTTGCCGCCGAAGGCGGGACGTATCTGGTAGAGCAGGTTCTCGTACACCTTGCCCGTCTTCTTGTCCTCGTAGGGGCCTATCTCGAGCTGCGTGCAGTCGGCGGTGAGGCCGCTGGTGAGGCTCGACGAGACGCGCGGACCCAGGTCGCGGCCGATAACGGTGGCGCCCATGAGGCATATCTGCGGCTGCTCCTCGCGGAAGAGGTTCACCACTATGTCGGTGTGGGGAGCCGAGGTGTAAGGGAAGAGTTCGGGGGCGTCAAAGACGAAGAGCTTGTCAACGCCGTAAGGCAGCACCTGCTCCTCGACCTTGCCCTTGATGCCGGTGCCTATGGCCACAGCGTGAAGTTCCACGTCGAGTTCATTTGCCAGCTTGCGGCCCTTGGTAAGTAGTTCTTGCGAGACTTCGCGCACCTCGGTGCCTTCAATCTCGATATATACAAAGACGTTGTTCATTTAGCCGATAATCTTTTCGTTTAACAGTTCTTGAATGAGGGCGTTGATGTCCTCGTCTTTCGCCGTGAGGGTCTTGCTCTCCTTGGCCTGGAAGGCGATGCTCTGCACCTCCTTCACCTTGGTCGGCGAGCCGCTCATGCCGCATTGTGCGGGGTCGCCGTCGACGTCGGCCACGCTCCACTGCGTGAGGTTGAGGTACTGGCGCTCGGCGCGGAGGGCCTTGCGGCTATCGTCGTCGGCCACCTCGAGGGGGCAGGCGGCGTACTTGTATTTCATCACCAGTTTGGCGTTGGCGGGGCGGCACTCGGCAGCCGAGCCGTTGACGGTTACCACCAGCGGCAGCGGTGCTTCCACCACCTCGACGCCGCCGTCGATCATGCGGCGAATGGTGGCTTTGCCGTCCTTGATACTGAGAATCTCTTCTGCGTAGGTAACTTGATTGAGACCAAGCTTCTGGGCTACCTGTGGACCTACCTGGGCGGTGTCGCCGTCGATAGCCTGGCGGCCGCCGATGACGAGGTCGACATTGCCTATCTTCTTGATGGCGGTGGCCAGGGCGTAGCTGGTGGCGAGGGTGTCGGCGCCTGCGAAGAGGCGGTCGGTGAGCAGCCAGCCGGTGTCGGCGCCGCGGTAGAGACCTTCGCGGATAATCTCGCCGGCACGCGGGGGACCCATAGTCAGCAAGCCGACGGTGGTGCCGGGGTTTTGTTCCTTTATGCGGAGCGCCTGCTCCAGGGCATTGAGGTCTTCGGGATTAAAAATAGCGGGCAGCGCGGCACGGTTCACCGTACCCTCGGCTGTCATAGCATCCTTGCCAACGTTCCTTGTGTCAGGCACTTGCTTGGCAAGTACAACGATTTTCAAACTCATAGTATGTTTTAGTTTTAAAATGCAAAGATACGCTTTTTTTATATTATGGAACAAAAATAATGTCCTTCACCGCTAATTTTAACGTTTCAGAGCCCGCCATAAGTTCCATAGGGGTGCCTTAGAGGTGCCTTAGAGGTGGCTTAGGGGTGCCGTAGGTATGGTGTGTTTTTCATATTTTTTTGGTCACATTGTGGAAAATGTGTATTTTTGCATTTCAAAACAATGACTGACTAACGATGAACATTATCATTGCCGGCGACGGCGAGGTGGGTGTCTACCTGGCAAAGTCGCTTTCGGAACTGGATTATAACATCACCGTCGTCGACCCCCATGCGGAGATGCTGAGCCGCCTGGAAAACGAGACGGACCTGATGACTGTGGCGGGCAGCGCCACATCGCCGCAGGTGCTCAAGGACGCCGGCGTGGGGGAGTGCGACCTCTTCCTCGCCGTGCTGCACGACGAGAGCGTGAACCTCATGAGCTGCATCCTGGCCAAGAAACTCAAGGCCAAGAAGACGGTGGCACGCATCACCAACGTCGAACTGCTGGCCCCCAAGCTGCGCGATATGCTGCGCGACCTCGGAGTGGACGAGATGGTGTGCCCCGAGCGCATCGCCGCCAAAGAGATTACCAACCTGCTGAACAATAGCGCTGCTGCCGAGTTCTTCGACTTCAGCGGAGGACTGCTGACGATGTATGTGATACGCCTCGAGGCCGGAAGTCCGGTGGTCGACCACGCCGTAAAGGACCTCGTGGAGACCTATAAGGACCTGCAGGTGAAGGTGGTGGCGCTGCTGCGCGGCGGCGAGACCATCATCCCACATGGCGACACCGTGTTTCACGCAGGCGATATGGCCTACATCATTGGCCGCGCCAACCAGGTGGAGACCATCAACCGTGTGGCCGGCAAGGAAGCCGTGAACATCAAGAAGGTGATGATTGCCGGCGGCGGACGCATCGGGCGCTATGCCGCCAGTTCGTTGCAGGAGCGACTTAAGATAACTCTTTTCGAGGAGAACCGTCAGAGGGCCGAAGCCCTCAGCGCCGAGCTGGCCGACACACTGGTGATAAACGGCGACGCCACCAACATCGAGCTCCTCAAGGAGGAAGGCTTGCAGGATGTCGACGCCTTCATAGGTGTCACCAACTCGAGCGAGACCAACGTCCTCACCTGCCTGCATGCCAAGCGGCTTGGCGTGAAGCGCACCATAGCGCTGGTGGACAACACGGGCTTCATCAATATCTCGCAGGACATCGGCATCGACACCATCATCAACCGCAAGCTCATCACGGCGAGCTATATAGCGCGCTTCATCGTGAAGGGCGACGCTGTGAGCAGCAAGTGGCTCAGCGGCACTAACGCCGAGGTGCTGGAGCTGGTGGTCGGAAAGTGGGCCCCCGCCACGCGCAAGCCCATCGGGCAGCTGGAGATACCGCACGGCGCTACCGTGGGCGGCATCATCCGCGGCCGCGAGACGCTGTTGCCCAACCGCGACATGCAGCTAAAGCACGGCGACAAGGTGGTGCTCTTCTCGCTGCCGTCGGCGATGGCCGCTATGGTAAAACTGTTTGACTGATGAACTACAGGCTTGTGGCAAGGTTGACGGGCATGTTGCTGCTGCTTCTGGCGGCGGCGATGGTGCTGCCTGTTGCTGTGAGCCTGTATTGCCGCGACGGAGCGTCGCTTGGTTTGATATTCTCGGGACTTGTGATGGCCGGCGCGGGCCTACTGCTGCGCAACGTGGCGGGCCGCGGGGCGAGCTTCGAACTCCACGAGAGGGAAAGCTACTGGATCACCGCCGCGGTGTGGATAGTGGTGCCCCTGATAGGGGCGCTGCCCTACCTGCTCACGGGCTCGCTGCGGACGATTACCGACGCGGTGTTCGAGTCGGTGAGCGGCTTCAGCACCACGGGCTCGTCGGTGGTGGTAGATCCCGCCAAGCTGCCGCAGGGACTGCTGGTGTGGCGCTCAATGACGCAGTGGGTCGGCGGCCTGGGACTGATACTCTTCGTTGTGGCCCTGCAGCGACGGCTGAGGGGCAGCACATTGGCGCTCTACGGCGCCGAGTTCTCGGGCACGCAGCAGCGCCGTCTGCACCCCAAGATTGCCACCTCGGTGACGCGCCTCTGGGGCATATACCTCGTGACCACCGTAGTGCTGGTGGCATTGCTGGCGTTGGCGGGCAACGGCATCGTCGACTCCTTCTGCCTAGCGCTGAGCACCGTCTCCACCGGCGGTTTCATGACTGCCGCCACAGGCCTCGAGGGCTACAGCCACCTTACCCTGGGACTGATAACAATCTTCATGTTCCTAAGCGGCGTGGGTGTGGCGCTGCTCTACAATTTCTTCACCTTCCACTGGCGGCGCCAGCGGCGCAGCGACGAGTTCATCGTCTATGCAGCCGTCTATGTCATCGCCGTCGGTGCCTGTGCGGTTTCCTTCGGCCTGCGCGGCAACGGGGTGGGCGAGAGCGTGAGCTACTCGCTGTTCCATGTGGCCTCGACGGTGAGCACCTGCGGCTTCTACACCACGGGCCCGTCGCAGTGGCCCTTCGCGGCGTCGGTGGTGACCTTCCTGCTGATACTGAGCGGCGCTATGGCCGGATCGACGGGCGGCGGCCTGAAGCTGCGGCGCCTGATGACGCTGGCGCTCTACCTGCGCAACTACTTCACGCGCATGCTGCACCCCAACGCAGTGTTCACCATCAGGATAGACAACCAGGTGGTGCCGTCGGAATACGTGAACAAGATCTTCGGCTTTGTGTTCCTGTACATCCTATTCATCATCTTCGGCGCCTTCGCGCTGACGCTAGGAGGCAGCGACATCGCCGACTCTTTCTGCCTCGCGGCGGCCAACATCAGCAACCTCGGACCGTCGCCGCTGATAAACACTATGGGCGCCAACCTCGAGTACGCCTTGCTGCCTGTGGGGTCTAAATGGACCCTGATGGTGCTGATGCTCGCCGGAAGGCTCGAGATATTCGCCCTGCTGGCTATTGTTACACCTGCTTATTGGAAGAAGAGATGAAGTGGGACGACATAAAGGCTGTGCTGAGGCTGATAGGCATACTGCTTGTGGCCGAGGGAGGACTGATGGGACTCTGCCTGGTGCCTGCCGTGCATTTCGCCGACGGCACGGTGGTCTCTATGTCCATCTGCACTGCCGTTACCCTTGGCGTCGGCGGTGTGCTGTGGGGCTGCTTCCATCGCTTCCGCCGCATCGCCGACCGCCGGATGGCCTACCTGCTGGTGGTGCTGCTGTGGCTCACGCTGACGGTGTTCGCCACCCTGCCTCTGCTGCTCACAGGTGCCACGCACAGCATCACGCGGGGCTTCTTTGAGGCTATGAGCGGTCTCACCTCCACGGGCGCCACCGTCTTCTCCGACGTCGAGAGCCTGCCTGCCTCGGTGCTGCTGTGGAGGAGCATGATGCAGTGGTTCGGCGGCTTCGGCATAGTGCTGTTGGTGGTGGCCCTGTCGTCGCGGCTGGGCATCAATAAATATGCATTGTATACCGCCGAAGCGTCGGGCGCCGACAACTCAGGGCGCCGTGCGGTGAGCACAGTGGTGGCCGTGCGCCGCACTCTGGCGGTGTACCTCATAGCCACTGCGGCCTTCATAGCCCTGCTGTGGCTCAGCGGCATGGAGATGTGGGACGCCGTGAACCTCACCTTCACCAACATCTCGTCGGGCGGTTTCTCGGTGAACGGCGACAGCATAGCTTCGGTGACCCACCTGCAGCAGTATATCCTTGCGGGAGCTATGCTCCTCAGCGGCGTCAACTTCACGCTGCTCTACCTCATCTTCACCTTCCGCTGGCGGCAGATAGGCCACAAGATTGAGCAGTTCGGATTCTACATAGCCCTTTACCTCCTCTCGGCGGCCTTCGTGGTCGGCGGCCTCCATTGGAGCAACGGCTACGCCTGGAACGACGCCCTGCGACTCGGCACCGTGCAGACCATCAGCGCGCTGACGACGACGGGCTCGGTGGTGGCCGACACTACCGTGTGGTGGACTCCCGTCTGCTTCCTGCTGCTCATGCTGTCGGTGTGCGGCGGTATGGCTGGTTCCACGTCGGGCGGTTTGAAGATAATGCGTGTGCTGATATTGCTGCGCAACGTGCGCGGCATCCTCAACAGCCGCCTGCATCCCAACGCTGTGATGCCCATCAGGCTCAACGGACAGGTGGTGAGCAGCCACATACGCAGCAACGTGATGGTGATATTCATGGTCTTCGGACTCACCCTGCTGCTGGGCGTGATGATGCTGATGCTCTGTGGCGTAAATGCCACCGAGGCCATAGGCGCGTCGGTGGGTTGCCTGACGGGCTATGGCCCCGGGTTGGGTGCTTCTGGCGGTTTCGGCAGCTATGCCGCCTTCCCGCCGATGGCTTTGTGGCTCTGTTCTCTGCTGATGCTCATGGGCCGACTGGAGTGCATGACGGTGCTCGTGCTCCTGCTGCCTCGCTTCTGGCGCAGGGGTTAGCCTTTCACTTCTTCGAGTAGGGCTCCGATATTCGGGGTGATGATAATCTCCGTGCGGCGGTTCATGGCCTTGTGCTCGGGACTGTCGTTGGCCACCTTGGGCGAGAATTCGCCGTGACCGCAGGCCTCTATGCGCGAGGGGTTGATGCCCTTGCCGTGCTGCAGGAGCAGCTTGACGATGGCTGTGGCGCGCATCACGCTGAGGTCCCAGTTGTCCTTGACGGCCGTCGAGCCGCGGTAGGCGTCGTTGTCGGTATGGCCTTCGACCATGATGTTGAGGGTGGAGTCTTGCTCAAGCACCTGTGCAAGCTGCTTGATGGCGGCAACGCCGTCCTTCGACACCGTCCAGCTGGCCGAGGGGAAGAGGAGCTTGTTCTCCATCGACACATACACTTTGCCGTCGCGGGTCTCCACGTTGAGGCCTTTGTCGGCGAAGCCCACGAGGGCTTTGGTCACCGAGTTGCGCACAGCCTCCAGCTCGCGCTCCTTGGCGTCGAGTTTGGCTTTGGTGGCAGCCTCTTTCTGCTCCAGATCTTTCTGCTTGGCAAGCAGGGAGGCCTCTTTGGCCTGGTATTCGCTACGCTGCAGGAGGAAGCTCTCCTGCTGCTCGGCAAACTGCAGCTCTTTGGCTTGCAGCTCGCGCTCCTTGTCGTTGAGTTCCTTGGTGCGGGCAGTGAGGAGGTTCTGCGCACGCGTCAGGTCGCGGCTCTTGCCGGCAACCTCCTGCACATAGTTCTCCATAGTGGTGTCGTAGTGCTGGTGCATCTGCTCGATGCGGCGCGTGAGGCTGTCGACCTTCGACTGGCAGGCCGCTTTGGTGAGGGCCACCTCCGACATATCGTTGGTCAGCTCCTGGTTCTGGCGGCGCAGCTCGTTGTTGTCGGCACGCAGCTCCACCAGCTCGGTCTGCGTCTGGTTGTAGAGTTTCGAGGTCTGGTCGTATTTGGCCTGCAGGGCTTCCATCTCGCTCAGCGACACGCACGAGGAGAGAACAAAGGCGGCAATGCCGCAGAGGATAATAGCGCGTTTCATATAGGCGGTTTTAATTTATTTCCAAAAATATATAACGCGATTAAAATATTTTTCGTATTTTTGCACCCGCATTTTTGTGAAAAAGAAGATTGTGAACTTCTACAAGAACATACACCGTTGGCGTCTGCGCCATATCAGCGAACCCGTGTTCGTGATGCTGCTGGCTGTCGCCGTAGGCCTGCTCAGCGGCCTTGCCGCCGTGCTGCTGAAGACGGTTGTGCACTACGCCGGTGTCCTTGTAACCCGCCTGTCGACCGACACCTCACTCCTCATTCATCACTCCTCATTCCTCATTATTTTCTTCCTCCCCCTCGTCGGCATCCTGCTTACGGTGCTCTATGTGCGCTATGTCGTCAAGGGCGACATCGGTCACGGCCTGCCGTCGGTGCTGCTGGCCATCAGCCGCAACCGCTCCGAGCTGCCGTCGAAGAATATGTACACCTCGCTCATCGCCTCCACGCTCACCGTCGCCTTCGGCGGCAGCGTGGGTCTCGAGGCGCCCATAGCCTCCACGGGCTCGGCCATAGGCAGCAATGTGGGACGCTGGTTCCGCCTCTCGCCCAAGAGCGTGCGGCTGCTGCTGGGATGCGGTGCCGCGGGAGCCATAGCGGGTATCTTCAAGGCCCCCTTCGCGGGAGTGCTCTTCGTGCTCGAGGTGTTCATGTTCGACCTTACCGCCACTACGGCGCTACCCTTGCTCATCTCGGCCCTCACGGCCTCCACGGTGGCCTACTTCACTATGGGCACCGAGGTGCAGTTCAAGTTCACCGTCGAAGCCCCCTTCGCCCTCTCGCAGCTGCCCTTCTACGCTGTGCTGGGCGTCTTCTGCGCCCTGGTGTCGCTCTATTTCCTGCGCGTCACCGACGGCGTCGAAGGCTGGTTCGCCAAGCGCAAGAGCCCGTGGGTCAAGATGCTCATCGGCGGCCTCGTGCTGGGCGTAATGGTGGTGCTCTTTCCGCCGCTCTACGGCGAAGGCTACGCCGCCCTAACCAACCTGCTGCACGGCAATCCCGACAGCCTCTTCGCCGGCACCCTCTACAGCCAGTGGGCCGGCAACACATGGGCCATCGTCATAGTGCTCTTTGTGCTAATCTTGCTTAAGGCTATAGCCACCGCCACAACCATAGGTTCTGGCGGCGTGGGTGGTACCTTCGGTCCCTCGCTGGTGCTCGGCGGACTGAGTGGCTATTTCGTCGCCACCCTCTGCAACCAGCTCGGCCTGCCGCCGCAGGACACCGCCAACTTTGCCCTCGTGGGTATGGCTGCCGTCATGACCGGCGTCATGCACGCCCCCTTCATGGCCACCTTCCTCATAGCCGACATCACTGGCGGCTACGGCCTCCTTGTGCCGCTGCTCACCGCTTCCGCCGTCACCTACCTCTGCATCTCGCCCTTCGAGCGCCACAGCATCTACGCCCGCAAACTCGCCGAGCAGGGCAACCTGCTGACGCACGACAAAGACTCCTCGGCGTGGAACCTGATGAACATGCAGAGCCTCATCGAGACCAACTTCGTCATCGTCCGCAGCGGCGACCGTCTGCGCGATCTCGTCGAGGCCATCAAGACCTCGCGCCGCAACCTCTTCCCCGTGCTCAGCGACGACGACAAGTTCCTCGGCGTCATCGTCCTCGACGACGTGCGCAAGATAATCTTCAATACCGAGATGTACGACAGCGTCACTGTCGACGACCTGATGCACCCCCTCAGCGAGGGTGACCTGGTGCGCAGCAGCGACTCGCTGACCGATGTCGTTGAGAAATTCCGTATCGGCAACCGCTACAACCTCGTCGTCATCGACGACCAGCAGAACTACCTCGGCTTCATCTCCCGCGCCAATACCTTCAGCGCCTACCGCCGATTTATCTCTGCTACCAGCGAGGAGTAGCGCTATTTCAATATCCTTCGTGCTGTGATATACCGGTCCTTGTAGTAGGGTTCGGTGGAGCGGCTTATTATCACGCCGGCGGTGGTGGAAGAGTGGATGAAGCGGAAGGTGCCGGTCTCGTCGTTGGCCTCCACTACGATGCCCGTGTGGCCAATGACTTTCGACTGGTGGCGTCCACCGAAGAACACAAGGTCGCCGCGCTGCAGGTTGCGTGTGTCGCTCACCTCAATTCCTAATCGTGCCTGTGCGCCGCACCAGCCCGGCAGGTCATAGCCGTAGCGCAGATACACGAAACGGGCGAATCCAGCACAGTCGAACCCCTTGGGCGTGCGTCCGCCGTAGCGGTAGGGGGTCCCGATATATTTCGAGGCATAGTCTATCAGCAGGTCGGCGGTGTCAATGGTCTCCGCCGGCAGCGGTCGGCGGAAGGGGACGACACCGTCGGCAGGTTCCGCGTCGATGTCCCAGCAGCGGTGCCGTTCGTTAGGCATCTGAGCCGCAGTGGCAAGTGCCAAACCCAGAAGTGGCAGCAGAACTATGACTTTAATCTTCATTCCTCTTGTTTGCTTTGATCTTCAGTGTGTCGGCGACGATGGCCGTAAGTTTAGCGGCACCGCAGGCTGCAAGGTGATCGCTGTTGACGAAGTCGGAGTCGACAAAGCGACAGTCGTCATAGTAGTCGAGCCATCGCACGTTGTGGTGCCGACAGAGGTTGTCGGCGAATTCGGCAGCCAAGGCGAGGCGTCGTGGGTCGGTGAGCTTGCGGTAGGCAGGGTGCATGGGGGTGCTTACGAAGACAACCTCGATGCCGCGTTCGGCGCATTGTACCGCCATGTTCTCGAGCATGGAAAGGTTGTCATTGTATATGTCGTGCCGCAGGGTGTCGACGGCATGGCGCCGGACAGTTTCGGCGGCGTCGGCTTCTATGTCGTCGCAGCGCTCAAGGTTGGTCGGGAAGCCCTGCGGGTCGTAGGGGTTGTCCTCGGGAGGTGAGAGGAGCGCCATAAGCAATGCCGGCGACACCTCGGAGAAATAGTAGCGGTAGCGATATTCCCACCAGTGGTGGTTGCGAAGGCCGAAGTGCACGGCATAGCGTTTGCACAACCATGCCGAGGTGCTTTCTTCGAGGGTCTCCCATGGTGAGGAATGCGAGAGGTCGATGATGACATAGTGCAGTGAGTCCATCGCGGGCAGGTATTTCTCGAGCAGCAGGCAGTCGTAGTTGTAGGACTGCGACGTCTGGGCCAGGTTGAGGGTTGGCACACCGAAATAGCGAGGCCAGAAGGCTTCGAGGGTATGTGAGTTGCCAAGGACAAGCACCTCGACTTTCGACAGGTCGGTCGTGCGGCATATCTCGCTCTTGTACTTCCAGCGGTCGGGACGTTGCCGCATAATCAGCTCGTAGCTCCCGAAGAAGAGCAGTACGGGGAGCACAATGGTGAGCGTCATCTTTAAGGCAAATCGTTTCATCGGCTGTCAGAATTGGAAATAGATGAATGCTTGTCTGCCGCTCAGCAGCGTCAGCGTCCAGAATAGCAACAGGTAGTAGCATGCGTAGCGCACCCACCAGCGTTTGGAATGCATACCGTAGCGGCGGTTCGTCAGGTATTCGTCGGCCAGGTCTTTCGCCGCCAGCACCGCAATCGCTGCCGCCAGCAGGGGCAACTTGGCTACGCCGAGCCAAGGAGTGCCGTGGTCGGTAATTATCTTGCCGAAGACCGTCATGGCGACTCCTATGTCGCTTGCGCGAAAGAATATCCAGCCCAGCGCCACTATGGCGAATACGGCGACGGTGGATGCCGCTTTACTTATTCCGTTTGTGTTCTTGCCAATCAGACCGGCACGCCGCAGCAATGTGTCGAGGATGATGAAGACTCCGTGCCATGCGCCCCACAGCATAAACGACCAGTCGGCGCCGTGCCACAGGCCACTCACGAGGAAGGTGACCATGAGGTTGAAGAGGTGGCGTGGCAGGCTTGTGCGGTTGCCGCCGAGGGGAATGTAGAGGTAGTCCATGAACCATGTTGACAGTGAGATATGCCATCGTTTCCAGAACTCCTTGAAGCTGGCTGCGAAGTAGGGACGGCGGAAGTTCTCCATCAGTCGGAAGCCCATGACCCTTGCCGCTCCGCGTGCTATCAGCGAGTAACCGCCGAAGTCGCAGTAAATCTGTATGGCGAAAAGCAGCGTTGCAATAATCAGCGTGGTGCCGTTGTACAGCGCTATGTTGCCGTAGACCTCGTCCACGTATTCCGCCGCCACGTCGGCCACGCAGACCTTCATGAAGTAGCCCCACAGCATCATGCGCAGTCCTTCGACCACCTGGGCGCGGTCGAAGCGGTGTTCTTCGCGGAACTGCGGCAGCAGGTTGGCAGCTCGCTCGATGGGACCTGCCACCAGCTGGGGGAAGAAACTCACGAACAGCGCGTAGTTGACGAAGTTGCGCTCGGCTTTTATGGTGCTGCGGTACACGTCGATAATATAGCCCAAAGCCTGGAAGGTGTAGAACGAGATACCCACGGGAAGCAGCACGTCCATACGAGGCACTTCGAAGCGTAACCCGGCGCAGTCTAACAGCCAGAAGACGCTTTCGGAGAGGAAGTTGAAATATTTGAAGAAGAACAGGATGGCCAGGTTGAGCACAATGCCTGTGGCTAAAAGTCCTTTGCGGCGCCGTTGGCAGTGGTTCCTTTCAAGCAGTAGGCCGCAGGAGTAGGTGATGATTGTCGAGGTGAGTATCAGCAGGGCATAGGCCGGCTTCCAGTTCATATAGAAAAGATAGCTGGCGGCAAGAAGGAGGGGCACACGCCACTTGTTGTTGCGCAGGGCGTAGTATACAGCGCATACTATCGGGAAGAAAAGCAGGAATTCGAACGAGTTGAATAGCATGGCGTCGCTGGTGTCAGTCGGGCAGGACTTGCGAGCCTTTCTTCTCGCTGTATACGTCGAGCGCCACCACGGCGGCGGTGAAAGCCCAGAAGGGCACCGAGAGCTTGTCTGTGTCGAGGAAGTTGTTGAACACGCCGTGGATGTAGTAGGTGAGGAGGCTCAGCGTGAAGGCCAGCGCCATGCGCCGCACCTCGGGGTCACGGGCTGTGCGGTACACGCGCACGCCGGTGGCGAAGGTGGTGAGGAACAGCGCCACCACGAGGATTACTCCCGGCAGGCCTTGCTCGGTCATCGGTCCTATGTATTCGCTGTGGGCGTTGCCCAGGTTGCCGCTGTTGGTGCTGATGGTCGACAGCTGGTAGCTGCGCTGGTAGCTGCCGTAGATGAACTGGTAGGTGCCGGGACCGGTGCCCAGCACGGGGCTCTCCTTCCACAGCCTCATGGCCGAAGCCCAGCGGTTCAGGCGCTCCACGTTGCTGGCGTCGGTCGAGATGTTCGAGATGCTCTTCACCTGGTCGGCCAGCTCGTAGCTGCTGTCCTGATGATTCTTGCCGAGCTTGTAGAGCACGTCGCTCTGGTACATGAAGAAGGCTCCCACGCCGAGGCCGAAGAGCAGCACCATCCACTTCACCTTCATGCCCATGCGTACCAACACGTAGACGCCTATGGCGCCCAGCACGCTGAGCCACGCCGCACGGCAGTAGCTGAAAAACAAGCCCACGCATAGCAGCCCAAATAGCAGCAGGGCTGCTATAGTGAGGAATGAGGAATGAGGAGTGAGGAATTGTTTGTTGCGCGACAGAAAACTCCTAACTCCTAACTTCTCACTACTAACTATGAAGTAGAACGAAACGGGGATCATCAGAGCTATGGCGCAGCCGTAGGCCGTATGGTCGTTGTAGAAGGGTCGCATCACGCGGTGCAGCGTCTGCAGGTCGCTGAAGTTGCCCAGGGTCTTGCTGGTGGCTATCAGTATCACTATTCCCAGACCTATGGCGTAGGCCCAGAAGAACTGTCGTATGCGTTCGCGGTTGCCGAAGATCTGCGCCGCGGCGAAGAAGAATGGCACCACGAACCAGATGCGTGCTATGAGGTATTTGAACGACACCCACGGCATCCTTGACGTGCAGCTCGTCACCACCCACCACGCCAGCGTGGCCAGCAGCAACAGGCTCACGGGGTGCCGCAGCAGCCGCAGGTCGTAGCTCTTGGCCACGAGCACGCGGAAGAAGAACATCAGCGTGAAGAGTATCATCAGCGGCTCCACGGGCATCGACAGCTCCATGCCAGGCAGCAGGGCCACGTTGACGGCGAAAGGTGTCAGCAGGGCCATCAGCAGCAGGCCTGTCTCGAAGCGCACGGCGAAGAGCCACACGGCAATCAAGGCCAGCGGCGCCAGTGCCGCCAGGTAGCCGCCCTTCCAGTAGAACACGGCGCACTCGGCAGCGATAAACACCACCGTCAGCGCCAGCGCCCCCAGCAGCCCCTTGTTCTTCTTGATGAATTCTTTTAACATTGGGTAGTTAAAGAAGTTAAAGAAGTTATCGCTCGCTTTGCTCGCTAGAAGTTGCCTCTTCTAGTTCGGCAGCCATAGCAAAAGACAATAGTTCCGTCTTGCACATTTGTCTTTAACTACTTTAACTTCTAGCGAAGCGATAACTACTTTAACTACCAAATTATTGATTTTCCTCTTCCTTCTTGGCGGGGCAGAACACCAGCAGGCCGAAGATGCACACCACCACGGCGCCGAAGGCACCGGCCAGCGTGATGAGGGCCCGCTTGGGATAGGCCTTCTTGTCGGCCGCCACAGCCTGGTCCACCGAGTACTTGTAGCTCACCTCGAGGTCCTTGTCCACCACCGTCTGTGTGGCGCGCGTCTGCAGGTCGGCCAGCTGCTCGCACTTGTCGGCGATCAGGGCCTTGCGCCATTCGGTGGCGGGCAGTTGCGACAGCGAGTCGATCTCCTTTTCCAACTGTGCGCACACGTCGGTCATCGCCTCGGCGGCACCTACTGCGCGGTCGTGGTGGATCTCGTGGCACAGCGTGTCGTACATCGCGGCCATATAGTTGGCTATGTCGGCGGCCCACTGCGGGTCTTGGTCCAGCACGCCTATCTCCACGCCGAGGAACTCCGTGCGCTTCACCGAGATATTGCTGCGGTACTGCTTCTCGAGGTCGAACTGCGGGTGGGCGCCCTTGATGGCGTAGTGCTCCATCAGGTTGAAGTGGTCGCACACGCGCTGCTGCATGCTCTTCGAGCTCAGTATCTGTATGGCGTACTCACAGTCGCGCTCGATGCCGTAGTCCATGAAGTCGAGGCTGTAGTGGTAGTCCATGATGGCCTTCGAGATACGGTTCGAGCTCGTGGGGAATATCACCGCCGACGATTTGTAGAGGGGCTTGATAAGCAGCGACACGCCCAGCGACACCGCCGCTCCGACCACGAAGACCACTGTCAGCACGCGCCACCAGCGGCGGAAGAACCGCACGGTGTTCTGGCGGTCGTAGCTGTTTCCAAAAGATTGTTCCATTGTTCTCGTTTCAGTTATTAATTGTTTAATGCTTCTAATAACGCCCGCGCGAGCATAATATTGTATATGGAGGTTAAATTTAGGAATTCCCCACCCACCTGATTTCAACATCGTATCCGCCCCACTCTCCAGTGATGAAGATGTGAAGTGGATGTGAAGCGGGTGTGAAGTGGATGTGAAGTGGGTGGGGTTTTATTGCTGATTTTCAGGTTGTTAGAAATGTTAAAATCACATAATACTCTGACAACGTGTCAGGTATGACTCATCTAAGTGCCCTTTTAGTCCTACTCCAAAAGTTAAAGTATGTTAAAATTTTTGGTAGTTCGTGAAAGTGTATTACCTTTGCAGTGTATTAGTTGACTAATACAGCAAGACAAACAAAGAATAACATTATGACAACCAACACTTTGAAGAAACTAATCGTTGCTGCGACACTCGCAATTTTCACTGTCGGAGGGGCTGTGAACAGCCAAAATGTGATGCTGAAGGGTAGAGTGACGGACGCCAAAACAGGCGAGTCGATGCCCTTCGTGAACGTGGGCCTCATGCGCACGTCCGACACCGTGTTTATGCGCGGCGCCACCACTGACCTCGAGGGACGCTTCACCATCAGTGCCGACACGGGCCGCTACCTGCTGCAGGCCTCGTGCGTAGGATATGAGAGTTATATAGTTCCTATAGATGTTATAGTTCCTATAGATAATATAGATATCAAACTGCAGCCCGGCACGGTGCTGCAGACGGTGGAGATCACCGCCGAGCGCCCGCTCTACGCCATGGACGGCGAGAAGAACATGTACAACACCAAGGAAGACCCCAGCATACAGACGGGTACCGCCAGCGACGCCCTTCAAAATGCCCCGGGCGTGGAGGTGGACGCTGAGGGCAACATCACGCTGCGCGGCGTGAGCAGTGTGGAGATATGGATCAACGACCGTCCGAGCCATATGAACGAGGAGGCCCTCAAGCAGTATATCAAGACCATGCCGGCGGGAGCCATCGAGCGCATCGAGGTCATCACCAATCCCTCGGCACGCTACTCGACCAATGGCGGTGTCATCAACATTGTCACTAACCAGACGGTGAAGCGCAACGAGCTGCTCTGCGTCGGTGTGCGCGCCACCACCACGCCAGCCGTCGCGCCATGGCTCTCCTATGTGTGGGCTAATGAAAAGATTGACTTCAACTTCTATCTCAGCGGTAACTACGGCCGTCAGGAATCGGCCTCCGACGGTACCGCCACCCTCCTCGACGCCAACGGCGACACCAGCCGCTACCAGGAATACAACACTGAGAACTACATGCCTTACTACGGTGGGTATGCGGGTATCAACTTCAACTGGAACATCGACAGCATGACCCACCTCTCGGCCTGGGCGGGTGCCTACCCCTACTGGGACCGTAATTCGTACGATCACAGCTATACTTACTACGAATACCAACCTGTCTTGACTGACTTGAGCTACAATTACACCGAGCGCAACAACGGCTTCAGCCATGGTGCCTATGGCGGCGCATGGTTCGAACACCGCTACGACACCACGGGTCGCAAGCTGAGCGTCACCTTCAACGGCAACTATTGGAGCAACGGCGGCTACAGCGATCAGGTGCGCGACTACCGCTCGGCCACGCTCACCGACTTCACCCGCCACCTGACGGGCGACATGTTCCACGGCAGCGGCGAATTGGGTGTAAATTACACCTTGCCGCTGAAGAACGACTACACCGTTGAGGCCGGTGCCGAACTCGGATATGGCTACAGCCGCAACAACGAGATATATGACAGCCTGTTGCCTTCGGGCGATTGGAGCAGCATGCCCTACCGTTCCTATGCGTCGAACGGGACAGCCTTCGAACCCAATGTCTACTTGACGGCGCAGAAGCGTTGGGGCGGCTTCACCGCCAAGGCGGGCCTGCGCTACAATAATAACTTCAAGAGCGGTATGATTGAGCACCCGGGCCTC
Organism: Bacteroidales bacterium; assembly: GCA_045222795.1. Classification (GTDB taxonomy): domain Bacteria; phylum Bacteroidota; class Bacteroidia; order Bacteroidales; family P3; genus Colimorpha. The sequence continues at coordinate 921 of JBGUZF010000015.1, read as the reverse complement.
GATGACTGTCAGAGCCTCGACACCGTCTTCTCCGGTTTGGTGCCCAGCATTCACCTGAGCTACCAGACCAAGACCTTCACTAGCTACAGCTTCAGTTACACCCGCCGCTTCTCGCACGATGGCGACCTCAGCAGCTACCTGCCTTTCCGCATCTATGACGACTACAGCTTCCGTACCGGCAACCCCAACCTGCTGATGAGCTACACGCACAACCTTGAGGCTGCCTGGAGCAAGTACCTGATGGGTTTCGGTATGGTGAGTCTCAACGCCTACTGGCGCGCCAATACCAATGAGATAGGCAATATGACCGCTGCCGGTACCGACCCCTACTATGGTGCTTATCTGGTCAACTACACTTTCCCCGATAATATCGGTTCCTCGCACACCGAAGGCATCGAGGCAAACATCACTTACCGTCCTACGGGTTTCCTCAATGTGCGCTTCAATGCGTCGCTGTTCAACTATGGCTATAACTACAACGACTTCAGCGACAGCAAGCTCAGCTACAGCTTCCGCCTCAATGTGTGGGCCAAGGTGTGGAACAAGCTGGAAATCTTCGCCAACGGCAGCTACAGCTCGCCGCATCTCGGACTCTACACCATCACCAATCCCAACAAGCGTTTCGACTTTGGTGTGAGCAGCGACTTCTTCGACCGCCAACTGAGCGTCAACCTCACGGTGAACGACATCTTCGGTTGGTCCGAATGGGGCAGCAACACCACCGCGCCGCAGTACCAGACTACCGGCAGTCAGCGTTGGAACACCCGCCTCGTCGGCTTCGGCCTCACCTGGCGTATTGGCAAAATGGAGCTTGAGAGCAAGGCCCGCCAGGGTGCCAGCGACAATGCACCGAAAATGTAACAATCTCACTTAAACAATCAAGCAATCAAACAATCAAACATTCAATATTATGAAAATCGT
>JBGUZF010000014.1:0-49243 GCA_045222795.1 Bacteroidales bacterium | reverse complement strand
GTGTAAAGGCAGCGATGTCAAAGCCGAGCGGTACTAATTACCCGAAGACTTTCCGTAAGTGTTTTCCCTTATATGTCTTGAGCCAATTGTCAAACCCATTATTTGGGTGGTTATAGAGACGGTGTTCACCTCTTCCCATTCCGAACAGAGAAGTTAAGCCCGCCCTCGCTGATGATACTGCACTTGTTTGTGGAAAAGTAAGTCGCCGCCCATTTTTATAAGGAGACCTATGGTCTCCTTTTTTTGTTTTTGGTGGCTATGGAGTGGGTGTTTACCTCTTCCGCATTCCGTGCCGAAGGCTGCCGAGCTTGCCGAGGCAACGTGAAGTTAAGCCCCGCATCGCCGATGATACTGCACTTGTTGGCTGCGCCTACGTCCCTTCATCTCGGCATAGCTCATGCAAGCATGGCTCTGCGCTCGACTTTCGGGACTCCTGTGGAAAAGTAGGTCGCCGCCAATTTTTATAAGAGCATCCCAATCGGGATGCTCTTTTTTTGCGCAAGTTCCGTGACTTGGCTACGCCTACGCTGCTACATTTCGGCAATGCTCAAGCAAGCTTGGCACTGCGCTCAACTTCCGCAGCTCCCATCATGGGCGAGGTGCGCTACAACTCGCTGATGAAGACCTTCTTCACTGGATTAGATTTAATTCAGCGGTGTTCAGATCCCCTTACGGGGTACCCCCAGGAGGCCGAAGAACTCTTCGTCGCCACCGAGCGCAATGCCAAACTGCGCTACGAAGGCTACAAGAAACTCTCGGAAATGTAAGCCGAAAGCGACACACTAAAACGACGAAAGCCGAGGCCAGCGATGGTCTCGGCTTTCGGTTCGATGGGTGATTACGCTATGATGGGATTACTTAGATGCATATACATTACTGATACGTGAATCACTATTGACGGATGTATATGCATCGGTTGGGTTCGCCAGTGTAGTCCGCTTGCGTTTCTCTTTCGTTTACGACAAGCTTGTTATTGTCCATTTCTTTAACCTCCCATTCCTTGTCAGGACGCTGTTCTTCCGAGCCGTTGCTGTTGTAAACGTACTGGAAATGCACCTTGTTTCCGCTGTCGGTGAGCGTCCATCTGTAGGAGAGCGTAATTGCTTCGCCGAAGCAACCAGGGCCAATGTTGAAATGCGCGTATCCGTCTGTCAAGATTTGCACGTCCACCGTCGGAGCAGTGGAGTTGTCCTGCAAATGCCAGTTGCCTACGATTGTCTCCTCCGAGACGTTTACTTTTGTGCAGGCGGTCATAGCTGCAAGGGCTGCCATCGCCGCACATACTAAAATTATTTTCTTCATTTCTTGAATTAATAAAAGTTAATCACTGAAACAAACGCCGTCCTGCGGATTTTATTGCCCGCAGGGTGGCGGAAAGTTGCCGTTTCCGTGCAGTTTCGCCTCGCACCATTGCAAAACCCTCTTGCAGTCGTGTAAATCGGTCTCGCACCATTGCATTGGGCATTGCACGGCTGCAAAATGGCCTCGCACCACTGCAAAACGCATTTATGGCATTGCAAAACGGCCTCGCACCATTGCAAAACGCTTTTGCAGCATTGTTTCATGTCCTTGCAGTGGTGCGGGGCGCAATTTATTGCCCCCGCGCCAAACAAAAACCGCCACCTGTTTGGCGGCGGTTCTGTTGGGATTATCCTTTTTGGGGTCAGTCCTTGCGGATAGGCTCGGAGGTGAGGCCGACGCCGAGTTTCTTGAAGATTTTGCGGTCGACTTCGCTGGTCATGACGGTGGTGTGCATCTGGCAGCCGTCGAGGAGGGGCAGGCAGTCGAGGGCACGGCGGCAGTTCTCGTCGAGGAGACTGAGGATGGATAGGGTGACCAGCACTTCGTCGGTGTGCAGACGCGGGTTGCTGCCGTGGAGCATATTGACCTTGGTGTGCTGGATGGGCTCGATCATCTTCTGCGAGATGAGCTTGACGCTGTGGTCGATGCCGGCGAGGTGCTTGAGTGCGTTGAGCAGCAGGGCGGCACAGGCACCGAGAAGGTCGCTGGTGGTGGCGGTGATGATGGTGCCGTCGGCCAGCTCGATGGCGGCGGAAGGTGCGCCCTCGCGGTCGCGGCGCTCCTTGGCGGCGACGGTGGTGCGGCGGTCGTCGGTCGATATCTTGGCCTGCTTCATGAGCAGGGCTATCTTGTTGATTTCGCTGTCGGAGGCTTTGCCGTTGGCGTAGTCGCAGAGGGTGGTGTAGTAGCGGCGGATAATCTCGTCCTTGGAGGCCTGGCAGCAGACATCATCGTCGCAGATGCAGAAACCGGCCATGTTGACACCCATGTCGGTGGGCGACTTATACGGGTTCTCGCCGTAGATACCGTCGAAGATGGCGTTGAGCACGGGGAATATCTCGATGTCGCGGTTGTAGTTGACGGCGGTCTTGCCGTAGGCTTCGAGGTGGAAGGGGTCGATCATGTTGACATCGTTGAGGTCGGCGGTGGCGGCCTCGTAGGCGATGTTGACGGGGTGCTTCAAGGGAATGCTCCATATGGGGAAGGTCTCGAACTTGGCGTAGCCGGCCTTGATGCCGCGCTTGTTCTCCTGGTAGAGCTGGCTGAGGCATACGGCCATCTTGCCGCTGCCGGGACCCGGGGCGGTGATGACCACCAGCGGACGCGTGGTCTCGACATAGTCGTTCTTGCCGAAGCCGTCGTCCGAGTCGATAAGCTCGACGTTGGTGGGGTAACCCTCAATCATATAGTGATAGTAGGCCTTGATGCCCATACGCTCGAGGCGCTCATGGTAGGCTGTGGCGCTGGCCTGGCCACTGTAGTGGGTGATGACGACACCGGAGACCAAGAAGCCACGCTCCATGAAGACCTCGCGCAGGCGCAGCACGTCTTCGTCGTAGGTGATGCCGAGGTCGCCGCGCTTCTTGTTCTTCTCGATGTCTGTGGCGCTGATGACGATGACAATTTCGGCATCGTCTTTCAACTGAGTGAGCATTTTCAACTTGCTGTCGGGCTGGAAGCCGGGCAGCACACGACTGGCGTGGTAGTCGTCGAATAGTTTACCGCCAAATTCTAGGTAAAGTTTGTTTCCGAACTTGCCAATGCGTTCCTTGATGTGTTCGGATTGTATCCGCAGATACTTTTCGTTGTCAAACCCGTATTTCATAAATGATAAATGATGTATGTTTATATGTTAAAATGAAAAATACGGGATACAAAAGTAGGAACTTTTTTTCAATTGGAAATAAAAAAATGATTGTTCTGACGTATATTGTTGAGCACCAGTGTTAATAAACTTTTCAACAGACGGTGGAAAGTCTTTCAGAACGATGCACAATAAAAAGCATCGGCTGCCGTTATTATGGAAAATTAAGTTATAGTCGTATGAAGATTTTGGTCCTCAATTGCGGCAGTTCGTCGCTTAAGTATCAGCTTATCGATGTCGACACCCGCACTGTCCTTACCAAGGGTCTTTTGGAACGCATCGGCTTGCCGATGGGTATTTTCAGTTACACCAGCAAGGGTGAGAAGCACACCACCGAGTGCCCCATCCCCAACCACACAGAGGGTCTGCGCATGGTGATGGCCGCCCTCACCGACCCTGAGACCGGCGTCATCGGCAGCATCAAGGAGCTGGGTGCCATCGGTCACCGCTTCGCCCACGGCGGCGAGTATTTCACCCACAGCGTGGAGATTACGCGCGACGTCATCAACAAGGAGGAGTCGCTCATCGACCTGGCGCCGCTGCACATCCCCGGCAACATCATGGGCGCCGAGGCCATCAACAACGTGATGCCCGATGTGCCGCAGGTTGCTGTGTTCGACACGGCCTTTAACCTCACCATCGAGCCCAAGAACTACCTCTACGGCATACCCTACGAGTACTACGAGCAGTACGGCATCCGCCGCTACGGCTTCCACGGCACCAGCCACCGCTTCGTGGCCAAGCGTGGCGCCAAGATGATTGGCAAATACTGGAAAGACCTGAAGATTATCACCTGCCACCTCGGTAGCGGCGCCTCCATCTGTGCCATCGACCACGGCAAGAGCGTCAACAACTCGATGGGCATGACCTCGCTGGAGGGCCTCACCATGGGCTCGCGCTGCGGCGACATCGACGTCGGCGCACTGCTCTACCTCATGGATAAAGCAAATATCAGCCCCAAGGAAATCAACGACATACTATATAAGAAGAGCGGTCTTGTTGGCCTCACCGGCGCCTCGCCCGACATGCGCGACATCTGGGCCGGCGTGCAGCGCGGCGACAAGCGCAACACCCTCGCCTTCGAGGTCTTCGCCCAGCGTTGCAAGAAATACATCGGTGCCTTCATGGCCCAGATGAACGGCTGCGACCTGCTCATCTTTACCGGCGGCATCGGCGAGAACGCCTGGTTCATGCGCCACGAGATATTGAAGGATATGGACTGGCTCGGTGTCGACATCGACTTCGAGCTCAACGACCGCACCGCAGGCGTCGACGCCGTCATCAGCAAGCCTGGCGCCCGTGTCACCACCGCCGTGGTGCTCACCGACGAGGAGCTTGCCATCGCCGTCGACACCTACAAGATTGTCACCGGCCAGCAGTAGGCTACTTCAGCGTGGCAATCATCGCGTCGAGGGTTGCCGCCACACGCTGCAGCTCGTCTGCGTCAATCGGTTCACCCTGCCAACATTGCGTCATACACGACGGCACATCTTTGGCCTGCTCCTCTAGGTGCAGGCCTTTTTTCGTCAGGCTCACCAGTGTCTGCCGTCCGTCGGCGATGCCGCGGGTGCGTATCACAAGCCCTTCTTTCTCCATGCGTTGCAGCAGCGGCGTCAGCGTGTTGGTGTCGAGCACCAGGCGGCGGCACAGCTCGCCCACCAGCTGGTTGTCCTTCTCCCACAGCGCCAGCATCACCAGATACTGGGGGTAGGTGAGGCCCAGCGGCTCAAGCAGCGGGCGGTAGGCCTGTGTGATGAGCCGCGAGGCGGTGTAGAGGCGGAAGCAGAGTTGGTTATCAAGTTTCAGTTGGTCGTACATTAGTAAAGGTTATAGGTTAAAGGTTATGGTTGTAGATTATGTTTTCTTAACTACTTTACTTCTTAACTTCTTAACTTCTTACTCCTGATTTAGAGCATTGTCTCTATCTCTTTCTCGAAGTCTTTGGGCTCGGTGGTGGGGGCGAAGCGCATCACCTTGCTGCCGTCGCGCGAGATGAGGAACTTGGTGAAGTTCCACTTGATGTCGCTGTCCTTCTCCACGCTCTTGCTGATGGTCTTGAACATCGCCGAGGCAGCCTTGGCCTTCAATCCCTTGTACTCCTCGGTGGGAGCCTGCTCCTTGAGGTAGGTGAAGATGGGGTGCTCGTCCTTGCCGTTCACGTCGACCTTCTTCATAATCTGGAATGTGACGCCGTAGTTCATGCGGCAGAACCCCTCGATCTCGCTGTCGCTGCCGGGGTCCTGGTTGGCGAACTGGTTGCAGGGGAAGCCTATGCACACCAGGCCGCGGTCGCGGTACTTCTCGTTCAGGGCCTCGAGGCCGTCGAACTGGGGCGTGAAGCCGCACTTGGAGGCGGTGTTGATGATGAGCAGCACTTTGCCCTCGAACTGCTTGAAGTCAATCTCTTTGCCGTTGCTTGCCACGGCCTTGTAATCGTAAATCGTTGCCATAATGATAGTGTTTTATTATTTATTATTATACTTCGTAAAATTATATTTCTCCCTCAGCTTCTGCTGCTCTTCGGGCGAAAGGGATGTGAAATAGTTTCGCCAGCCGGGGCAGAAATTGATGTGCCATCGCCAGAAACGACCCATCGGCGAGTTGGGTTTGCGGTCGTAGTGAGCCCTGATTTTGCAATTTTCGCATGTGTGTGCCATAATTTTTCCTTTTTTCGGGACCGGCAGTCCTGCCGTAATGCCCATTAATTTAATCTATTATTGTTTCTGTGTTTTATATCGTTCACGATGCAAATATACAACTTTTTTTAATTTTGGCGAAAAAATGTTGTTTTTCTCAAAAATTTTCCGCCCCATTGTTCAGTGATGGCTAAATGTTGGTTAATTATTGTAAAATCAATACTTTATGTGTGTTTATGGTTGCCATATGGTTAAGTGCCTGTAACACAGGGATGAGGAGCCGCCATCTCTTACTCAACGCCTACTCAACGCCTAGTCATATCCTTATCATCGCCTACTATGGTAAGAGATAATAAGGTTATCTTTAGTCGATGATATGTGTAAAATACAGTGTCAGTGGCTTTTCGTAGGTTACTTTTCCTTGGCGTAACCCCAATTTCAGGGTGGATCGGAGCCTTTGGTGGATTAAGTCTACTTTTATTCTATCGCAAGCGATGTACATGGCTGCGAGGTGACGGTTGAATTGGTGCCGAGGATTTTTTTCGTATCTTTGCAAAATAAAAACTAAGCACGATGCCGACGATACATATCACCGACCTTAAAGATCCAGCCCTCGAACCTTACGCGCTGCTCACCGAGCGGCAGCTGCAGAGCCGTCTGCATCCCGAGGAGGGGGTCTTCATCTGCGAGAGTGTGAAGGTGATACGTGTGGCGTTGGAGCACGGCATGCAGCCGGTGTCGTTCCTCTGCGAGGAGAAGTTCCTTGAATGCGTCAATGCGTTAATGTGTGAATGCGGGAGTGATGTTCCTGTATATACAGCGCCGCGTGAGGTACTCAAAGGACTGACGGGCTATGAGTTGAGCCGTGGGGTACTCTGCAGCATGCGGCGGCCGGCGCTGCCGTCGGTGGATAAGGCGCTGGACGGAGCACGCCGTGTCGTAGTACTCGACTCGGTGGTGAATAGCGAGAATACTGGTGCCATCTTCCGTGCCGCTGCGGCCCTGGGCATCGATGCCGTGCTGCTTACGCGCACCTGCTGCGACCCGCTGAACCGCCGCGCCTGCCGCGTGAGCATGGGCACGGTGTTCCAGCTGCCGTGGACATTCCTCGACCACTATATGCAGCTGAAGGCGTGTGGCTTTCAGACCGTGGCCATGGCGTTGACCGACCGCTCGGTGCCCATCGACGACCCCTCGCTGCATGGTATCGACCGTATGGCCATCATCCTCGGCACCGAAGGCGACGGCCTGAGCGACAGCGTGCTGCGGCAATGCGACCATGTGGCCCGCATACCCATGCAGCGTGGCGTCGACTCCCTCAATGTCGCCGCTGCCGCCGCCGTGGCTTTCTACGAATTGACAAAGAAAGGTGAAAGGTGAAATGGTTTGTTTTTGTTGTCTTTGAATAATAATAATTGCTTTATAACGTTATTTATAATTATGAAAGCAATGGACATGTACGCCCTCTTTGCGAGGCAAGTGGCTGAATATCATAAGACCGACTCGGTGGATGCCGAGTTGAAGAACCCCTATGGTGCAGACTCGTTCGAGGCTGTGCTGTGGGAGAAGTCGTGGGTGGACACCGTGCAGTGGCACCTCGAGGACCTGGTGCGTCCCGACGACGTGGACCCCGTCTATGCCCTGCAGCTGAAGCGCCGCATCGACCGCTCGAACCAGCACCGCACCGACCTGGTGGAGCGCATCGACGACCACTATATGGTTTTGTTCAAGGATGTCAAGCCAATGGCTGACGCCAAGCTCAACACCGAGACGCCGGCATGGGCTGTAGACCGTCTGTCGATACTCGCCCTCAAGATATACCATTTCGGCATCGAGGCGGGTAGGGGAGACGCCGAGCACCGCGCCAAGTGCCAGGCCAAGCTCGACACACTGCTCACCCAGCGCACCGACCTCACCACGGCCATCGACCAGCTGCTGGAAGACCTCGCCGCCGGTCGCCGCGTGATGAAGCTCTACCGCCAGATGAAGATGTACAACGACCCGTCGCTGAACCCGATGTTGTATAAGAAGTGAAGCACGTTCTGGTTATACGGCTTTCTGCCCTCGGCGATGTGGCGCTCATGGCGCCGCTGGTGAGGGAGTATGCCGAGGCCAACCGCGACGTGACCTTCACCGTTGCCGGACCGCCGCTGCTCGAACCGCTGTTTGAGGGTGAGGCGAACGTGCACTACCTGGGACTTAAAAAGAAGCAGAGCTTCGTCAAGATATACCGCGCCTTGAATGCCGTGGGTGCCGACACAGTGGTCGACCTGCACAGGGTGAACCGTGTGGGCTTCGCCATCATCATGCTGCGCCTGCGCCACCTGTTCAACCCGCACTTCCGCATCTTTGCTCTGCACAAGGGCAAGGTATCGCGCTGGCTCTACCTGCACCACTGGTGGCGCCACAACCGCAAGCCGCAGTACGAACGCTACGACGATGTGTTCCGCCACGCCGGACTTGTGAAAAGTGAAAGGTTAAAGGTGAAAGGTGATAGGTTAAGGGTGAATGGTAAAATTGAGAGAACCGACGTCGGCATTGCGCCGTTCTCGCAGCACGAGGGCAAGATTTGGCCGTGGGAGTACACCGAACGGCTGGCTATGATGCTTGCCGAGCGTGGCCACAAGGTGCTGCTCTTCGGCAGCAAAGAAGAGGCGCCGCAGCTGGAGAGCCTCGCCGCCCGCCACGACAACATCAGCTCGGTGGCCGGCAAGCAGGCCTTTCGCGACGAGCTGGAGATAATCAAGGGTTTGCGGCTCATGGTCTCGATGGACTCGGCCAACATGCACTTCGCCAGCGTCCTCGGGGTGCCGGTGGTGAGCATCTGGGGTGCCACGCATCCCGGCTTCGGCTTCTACCCTCAGGGTCAGGACCCGAACAACGCCCTCTGCGCCGACCTCGACTGCCAGCCCTGCTCGGCCTTCGGCCAGAAGCCCTGCCGCTACGGCGACTACCGCTGCCTGCGCGCCATAACGCCCGAGATGGTGGTAAAAAAAATAGAGACTTTAATCGCCGCGGCACAATAAAGCGTGACTTTTGGCGTTAACAAATGTTAGAATTAAATATTAACAAAAATACGTAACATAATGAAAACCACACCGTACACCGACTTGCACATCAAACTTGGTGCAAAGATGGCCGAATTCGCCGGCTACAACATGCCTATCCAGTACACCGGTCTCGTCGAGGAGCACAACAACGTCCGCAACAACGTGGGCGTGTTCGACGTGAGCCACATGGGTGAGTTCCGCGCCAAAGGTCCCATCGCCAAGCACTTCATGCAGTATGTCACCACCAACAACGTCGAGGATCTCTTTGACGGCAAGGTGCAGTACACCTGCCTGCCCAACGGTCAGGGTGGCGTGGTCGACGACATGCTCGTCTACCGCGTCCATGACGACGAGTACTTCATGGTGCCCAACGCCGCCAACATCGACAAGGACTGGAATTGGATGAGCCAGATTGCCGACAAGATGGGTATGGAGCTCGGCAAGGACTTCGTCAACGAGAGCGAGCAGTGGGCTCAGCTCGCCGTCCAGGGCCCCAACGCCCTCAAGGCCATGCAGAAGCTGACCAGCGAGAACATCGTCGACATGGAGTACTACACCTTCAAGATCCTCACCTTCGCCGGCATCCCCAACATCATCCTCTCCACCACCGGCTACACCGGCGCCGGCGGATGCGAAATCTACATCCCCAGGGAGAAAGCCCTCGAGGTGTGGGACAAGGTCTTCGAGGCTGGTAAGGAATTCGGCATCATGCCCGCTGGTCTGGGTTGCCGCGACACCCTGCGTCTGGAGAAGGGCTTTGCCCTCTACGGCCACGAGATGGACGACACCGTCAGTCCCCTTGAGGCTCCGCTGGCCTTCATCGTCAAGCTGAAAGCCGAGAACAACAACTTCATCAACAAGGAGCTCCTCCTCGCCCAGAAGGCCGCCGGCTTCAAGCGCAAAGTGGCTGGCTTCGAGATGATCGACCGCGGCATCGCCCGCAACGGCTACGAAGTCTGCAACGCCGAAGGCAAGAAGATTGGTGAGGTGCGTAGCGGCTCTCCCAGCCCCAGCACCGGCAAGAACATCGGCACCGCCCTCATCTGCGCCGAGTACGCCAAGGTGGGCACCGAGATCTACATCAAGATCCGCGAGAAGCTCCTCAAGGCCGTCACTGTCAAGATGCCCTTCTACGAAGGCTAATTGTAATATTTAACCTTTAAAAGAGGCCTGCGGCATAAAGGTCGCAGGCCTCTTTGCATTCAAAATGGGAAAGACCGATAACTCCACAACACCTCGAATTCACTGGACGATAGCGCTGGTGCCGCTGGCGGTGCTGGTGGGGTTGCAGGTGGTGGTGATTAGGGAGTTCGGCTCTGACGCCCTCGACGGGGCGAGCCAGACGGCGCTGCTGATTGCGGCGGCGGTGGCTGTGTTGATAGGAATGGTGTTTTTCAAGGTGCCGTGGAAGAGCATCGACCACGCCATCTCGGACAACGTGAAGACTGTCGGTGGGGCGATACTGATACTGTTCCTTATCGGTGCCGTGTCGGGCAGCTGGATGCTGAGCGGCGTGGTGCCGACGATGATATACTATGGTATGCAGGTGGTAAGTCCTGCGGTGTTTCTCTTTATCGCATGCTTGATAAGCGCGTTGGTGTCGCTGGTCACCGGCAGTTCGTGGACAACCATCGCAACCATCGGAATAGCGCTGATGGGCATAGGCACGGCGCACGGCTATGGCGTGGGCTGGACGGCGGGCGCCATCATCTCGGGCGCCTATTTCGGCGACAAGATATCGCCCCTCTCCGACACCACGGTGTTGGCCTCGTCGGTGGGCGAGGTGCCGCTGTTCAAGCACATACGCTACATGCTCATCACCACGGTGCCGTCGTTCACCATAGCATTGATAATCTTCCTGGTGGCAAGTCTCTGTCACCCGACGGGAAGCGGCGTGCAGTCGGCGCAGTTCGCCGAAGGGCTGCAGAGTGTCTTCGTCATCAGTCCGTGGCTGCTGCTGGTGCCACTGGCAACGGCGGTGCTTATTGCCCTGCGGCTGCCAGCTACCATAGTGCTGTTCCTCTCGGCCGCGATGGCCGGTGTGGTGATGCTCTTCGCGCAGCCCGACATCGTAAACCAGATAGGGGAGGGCAACGGCTTCCGCGGCCTGATGCTCGCCTACTACGGCAGTACGTCGCTCGACACGGGCAATGAGGTGCTTACAGGACTGGTGCAGACGCGCGGCATGAGGGGTATGTTGAGTACGGTGTTCCTCATCTTTTGTGCCGCCGCCTTCGGAGGTGCCATGAGTGGCGCAGGAATGATACAGAGCATCACCGCGGCGTTGGCCAAGGGCATCAGCGGACGGCGTTCGCTGGTCTCGACTACCGTTGGTACGGGTCTGTTCGCCAATATGGTTACCGGCGACCAGTACCTCAGCATCGTGCTGACTGGTAACATCTACAAGAAACTCTACAAAGAGAAAGGCTTCGAGGGACGCCTGCTGAGCCGCACGACCGAAGACTCGGCCACCGTCACCTCGGTGCTGGTGCCGTGGAACACCTGCGGTATGACACAGTCTCTGGTGCTGCATGTCTCCACGCTCACCTACCTGCCCTACTGCTTCTTCAACATCATCTCGCCACTGATGTCGATATTTATCGCCATGCTAGGATACAAGATTTTCCGCACGGAAGAAAAATAAATTACACTCGGTGTCACTTTTTGGTGCTTTGTGTAGTTTAATATAGTAAGAACGAAAAAGACAGAATGATATGAAATGGCTTAGAAAGATATTGAAAGGAGTGTCGCTCACGGCGGCAATGTTCGTGTTCCAGGCCTGCTATGGGCCGGGACCGGAGCACTACTTCGATGAGCAAGTGACGTTCCATGTGACCGACGGCGACACGGGCGAGCCTATGGAAGGCGTGCGCGTGTGGTGGACCTATGTAGACGACAGAGATTCCACGGTGCACGAGGATTCTCGTCGGTTGGTCGAGTATACCGACTCGAACGGCATGGCCACGTTATATACGAGCGAGAGTGAACTAGGCCTCTTCTCCTTTGTCGACAAAGATTCCTTGTATACATCCTTCGACACTATCATCAACCTGACGCAAGCCGACACCGTCGACATAGTGCTCCATAAGTTAGACTGATGACCCACGAGGTTCGAGACTTCCTCTTCCGTCGTTTCCGCGCTATGGAGACGCGGGTGCACGAGCTGAACTACCTGTTCTGGGAGTGCACCACGCGCTGCAACCTGCACTGCCGCCACTGCGGCAGCGACTGCAAAGACTGTGGCGGCGAGAAGGATATGCCTCTGGAGGACTTCCTGCGGGCGTTCGATACCATCCCTGACTCTGCAAAGACGCGCCCCTTCACGGTGGTGATAAGCGGCGGCGAGCCTACATTGAGACCTGACTTGCCAGAGATAGGCCGTACGTTGCGCAAACGCGGAGTGGGGTGGGGGATGGTCAGCAACGGCTGGCTCTACGACGAAGAGATGCACCGTAGGCTTATGGCCGCGGGCATGGGCTCGTTGACCATCAGCCTCGACGGCCTGCGTGACGACCACGACTGGATGCGCGGACGACAGGGCAGTTACGAGCGTGCCCTCAATGCCATAGCCATTGCCGCACGGCAGCCTAGGATGAACTTCGACGTGGTAACCTGCGTCAACCAGCGCAACCTGCCGCATCTGCATGAGATACACGACACACTGGCCGCCCTTGGCGTCAAGCAGTGGCGCATCTTCACCATCATACCCATCGGGCGTGCCCTCAATGAGCCCGAGCTGCACCTCACCGACGCGCAGTTCGTCAGCCTTATGGATTTCATAGCCGAGAAGCGCAAGACCAAGCCCACGCCGATGAATGTCACCTTCAGCTGCGAGGGCTACCTCGGCCAATACGAGTGCAAAGTGCGGCAGACACCCTACTTCTGCCACGCCGGCATCAATATTGCGTCGGTGCTTATCGACGGCACCATCTGCGCCTGTCCCAACATCAACCGCAACCGCTTCGCCCAGGGCAATATCTACAAGGACAACCTGTGGGATGTATGGCAGAACCGCTTCGATCTCTTCCGCAACCGCGAGTGGGCGCGTCAGGGCATCTGTAAGGACTGCAAGGCCTTCAAAAACTGCCTCGGCAACGGAATGCACAATTGGCATGGCGACGGTTCGAGCCCTATCAACTGTCACTATCATAAGGTGAAAGGTGACAGATAAGAGGTGAAAAATGAAATAATTTGGTCAGTTTGGAAAAAGTGCGTATCTTTGCACTTCAAAACTGATAAATATATAATATTAAAATAGACACATTATGAGCGTTATCAAACCTTTCAAGGGCTTTCGCCCGCCCGTCGACATTGTCGAGAAACTGGCTTCGCGTCCTTACGACGTGCTGAATTCTGAAGAGGCCCGCGTTGAGTGCGAGGGCAACCCCTACAGCCTGCTGCACGTCACCAAGGCTGAGATCGACCTGCCCAAAGGCACCGACGAGCACTCACCCGAGGTGTACCTCCAGGTTGTGAAGAACTACAACTTGTTCAAGGACCTCGGCTGGCTGGTGAAGGATGAGGAGGAGAAACTCTACATCTACGCCCAGAGCATGAACCCCAAGGATGCCAACGCCAAGTGGCAGTACGGCATCGTGGCCTGCGCCTACAGCGAGGACTACGTGAACAAGGTCATCAAGAAGCACGAGCTGACCCGCAAGGACAAGGAAGAGGACCGCATGAAACACGTGCGTATCACCAACGCCAACGTGGAGCCTGTGTTCTTCGCCTATCCCGCCATCGCCCGCATCGACGAGATCGTGGCTGGTATTACCGCCAAGAAGCCTATCTATGACTTCATCGCCAAGGAAGACGGTTTCGGCCATCGCTTCTGGGTCATCGACGACAAGAAGACCATCGCCGAGCTCGTTGACATCTTCGACAAACAGGTTCCCGCCATGTATATCGCCGACGGCCACCATCGCAGCGCCGCCGCCGCTCTCGTGGGTCAGGAGAAGAAAGAGCAGAACCCCAAGCACACCGGCAAGGAGGAGTACAACTACTTCATGACCGTTATCTTCCCCGACAACCAGCTGAACGTCATCGACTACAACCGCGTGGTGAAGGACCTGAACGGCCTCTCGAAAGAGCAGTTCATTGCCGCCGTAGGCGAGAGCTACGAACTCACCGACATGGGCACCGAGATCTACAAACCCGCCAAGCTGCATGAGCACAGCATGTACCTCGACGGCCACTGGTACAAGATGACCGCCAAGCCCGGCACCTACAACGACAACGACCCCATCGGAGTGCTCGATGTCACCATCCTCTCCAACCTCGTGCTCGACAAAGTTCTCGGCATCAAGGACCTCCGCACCGACAAGCGCATCGACTTCGTAGGCGGTATCCGTGGCCTCGGCGAGCTGAAACGTCGCGTCGACAACGGCGAGATGAAGGTTGCCTTCGCCCTCTATCCTGTGAGCATGAAGCAGATTATCGACATTGCCGACACCGGCAACATCATGCCCCCGAAGACCACCTGGTTCGAGCCCAAACTGCGCTCCGGCCTTGTGATTCACGAGCTTTGCTAGTAAAAAATGTATCCATCCTTCCAAATCACCGGTGAGGTGGTAGGGGGAGGTATGTGAGTCGGAAGTGATAGGTAAGTGATAGGTAAGTGATGGGTACGAAAAAAGGGAAAAAACAGATGAAATTAAGCAAGAGAATACTACTGGCCGTCGTTGCAATGTCGATGGCGGCCAGTGTTGTGGCTCAGAACATCACGTTCACTCATGGCGACAAGGGTAACGGCAAGGGCTACCAGCCCACGATGATACGCCTCGACAAGGGTGACGCTACGGATGTATACTATTCCGTGGAGCCCGAACTCAACGCTTTCAGCCGCACAAAGGGTATTCTGGTGCGCGAGGTGAACTCGAACTACAAGGAGTCGAAGAGTGTCAGTGTCCCCAACACTAAGGATTGCGGCATACTTCATTCCATGCGTGACGGCTCGACGATGCATGTCGTCATCAACTGCTCGGAGAACGACCGTTTTGTGTTGCGCCACGTGAGTGTCAATCTCAAGTCGTTTAGCATCGAGGAGGATAAGACTATCGTCGACCTGCCGATGGACAAGAAGAGCTACTACTACCAGTGGAACGCCATGTCGCCTTCGGGCAACTACTTCGGCCTTGTGTACGTTATTGTCAACGAGAAGAAGGGTACTGCCGACCTCAAGGCCATGCTCTTCAACCGAGGCATGGAGCGCCAATGGGAGAAGAAGATGGATGTCAGCGCTGTCACCGAGATACTTGTGACCGACGACGGCCGCATTGTTACCGGAGGCTTCAGCAACGGCGAGGACAAGAACGACGGTGCTGTGCTGACGTTCAGCATCGTGAGCGAAGACGATGTTGAGGATGCCCGCTTTAGCTCGACTTCCAAGGTCGGCGAACTGGCATTGCTCAACTGCTACGGCGACAAGGTGCTTGCCACCTTCCTCGAGACCGAGCGCGGTACTGGCTGGGCAGGTACTCTCGCCGCCGGTGCTGTGGTGACCAAGGGAACGGTATACACTGGCTGTGGTTCCTACTTGCTGGATGTTGCCAATGGCAAGGTTGCAGGCAGCGACCATCGCACCTTCAGCAAGGAAGATGCCAGGGTGTTTTACTCGGCATCGCTTGTGTCGGAGATTACCTCGCCCGACGTCAACTTCATGTCGTGCCGCGCAAGCACCGCCACTTCTTACGGCGGTGTGGCTGTGTACGGCCGCACATGGATGGAGCGTGTGGTGCAGAGCAACGGCATGTCGTCGGAGACCTACTACTACAAAGGCATGATGGTGTTCGCTGTCGACTCGACGGGTCGTTTCGCGTGGGTGCGTCCTTTGATGCACGACAACGCCATGGGAGCCCTGACTGCCGAGCGTACCGAGACAGACGTTGTGGCTGAAGGCGACAATGTGTATCTCTTCACCAATGAGTCGGACAACGACTCGCCCGACTATGACCCCGAGAAACCTGTCAGGAAGGCTGTGCTCAAGGGTCACGGTGCTGTGGCGGCCTACAGCTTCACAGCCGAGGGCAAGGTGAGCAAGCAGATGCTTGAGCTCGACGGTTTCAACGCCATTATGACCCGCTTGCGCCGCCAGGCCCCTGGCGTCTACACCTTTATTACCGGTAAGTTGAAAGGTTGCGTTAGCGAAATCAACATCAAGCTTTGACAATAGAAATAGTTGAACAAAAACATAATTAATCCAAAAAACAACAAACAACAATGAAAAAGGTATTAACAATTCTTGCCGCTGTTGTGATGCTCGCAGGCGTGAGCTTCGCACAGCAGAATGCCCGTCGTTTGACGGAGAAAGACATTGCTGGCATGAGTGCCGCCGAGCTGTTCAAGGCTCAGCAGCAGAAGCCTGTCGTAATGTCGACTACGGCTCCGGCCCCGAAGAACGTGACCAGCTACCCCTGGACAGAAGGTTTTGAGAACGGCACTCCCGCCGGTTTCACCTTTGTCGATGCCGACAACGACAGCAACAACTGGCAGGTTTAC
This sequence comes from Bacteroidales bacterium, assembly GCA_045222795.1. Taxonomy (GTDB): domain Bacteria; phylum Bacteroidota; class Bacteroidia; order Bacteroidales; family P3; genus Colimorpha. Next base: position 32,894 of record JBGUZF010000014.1, on the reverse strand, counting down.
GATTTCGGTACTACAGGCAACGGCCACAACGGAAGCACCATGGTTATCACCTCGGCTTCGTACATCAACAATGTCGGAGCACTGACCCCCGACAACTGGATGATGCTGCCCGCCTTCGACATCCCCTCCGGTGTTACTGAATTCACTCTCACATGGTGGGAAAAGGGTCAGGATGCCAGCTATGCTGCTGAGTACTACAGCGTGTACATCAGCGTGACTGGCAACACTGTCACCGACTTCGGCACCACCGCCGTTCTCACCAGCACCACCACCGGTACTTGGACGAAGAAGACGGTTGACCTGAGCAGCTATGCCGGTCAGACCATTTACATTGCATTCCGTCACCACAATGTGACTGATATGTACTATCTTGACATTGACGACATGCGTGTCGGAGCTCCTGAACTTCCCGAGATCAGCGTAGACGGTCCTTCCATTGCTCTGATGAACCAGTCGGTTACCTTTACCGCCACCACCAGTGTTCAGAGTGTGACCTGGTATGTTGATGGCGTTGCCGATACCAGCACCGCTCTGACTATGACCACCAGTTTTGCTACTGCCGGCTTGCACGAGGTTGTGGTCGAGGCCACTAACACTGCCGGTAGCGCTACCGACACCATCGAGGTGAATGTTATTGACTGCGGCGCAGGTATCAACACCTTCCCCTTCAGCGAGAACTTCGAAGAGACGAATCCCTGCTGGCTCTTTGTGAGCGCCGATCCCGCCAATGACGGCCGTGTGGGTATTGGAATGGACAACAACTTCTATCAAGGCACTGCCTGCTTCCGTTTCAGCAGCTATTCCACCGCCAGCGACTACAATCAGTTCCTGATCACCCCCGAGATCACTCTTCCGAGCGACGGCAACACCTATATGGTGAAGTTCTGGTACAAAGGTTACAATACCAGCGAGTCGTTCCGCGTGCGTGTGTCGACTACTACGAGCGACACTTCCGCCTTTACCACTTTGCTTGCTGACAACGCCACCGTTTCTAATGAGTGGACAGAGGTTGCCTATATCCTGCCCGCCGCTACGAAGCACATTGCCATCAACTACTATGGCAATTACCAGTACTACCTGTATATCGACAGTCTGACCATCGAGCAGCTCTCTGCCCCCGTGGTGAATCTTGCTGGTCCCGCAACTGTCGGTACCGGCATCGAAGCCACCTTCACGGTGAGCAGCATTCTGGCCGACACCGTGGCTTGGTATGTTGACGGCACCGATGCTACCGCTACAGGTGACGTTCTTACCACCACCTTCACCACCGTTGGTAACCACGAAGTGGTCGTCGAGGCCATCAACATTGTTGGCAGCAGCTATGACACCATCGTGGTTGACGTGTTTACCTGCGACGGCTTCACTGCCCCCTACGCTCCCGACTTCAGCACCATGCTTGGTTGCTGGGTGAACCGTAGTGACTCGACCGAGAGCGGCTGGTTCCTGAGCGCCGATATGTTCCAGAGCGATCCCGAAGGCCAGGTGCTTTCGATGTCGGCTCAGAACAGCATCTTCGGAATGTATGACTTCCCCGTCGACAACTGGCTGACCAGCCCCGAAGTTGCCCTGCCTGCCGGCAACAACTACGAGTTGGCCTGGAAGGTGAAACCCTATAACACGACCTATACCGGTGACCACTATGGTGTGTACCTGATTGGCGATGGTCAGCCCACCCTGCTCTTTGAGGAGACCTTGAGTGCGAGCATGACCGACTACGTACAGCGTGCCGTTGCCCTGCCCACCGATGTGAGCAGCGTCAAGATTGCCTTCCGTCACTTCAACAGCGCTGGCGGTTATGTGATCATCCTCGACGATATCCAGTTCCGCAACCTCACTGCTCCCATCGTGACCATTGAGGGTCCCGCCGTTGTGGAGCTGAACACCGAGGCTACCTTCACCGCTGCCAGCGGCAATGCCGACAGCTATGCCTGGACCGTTGACGGCGCCGCCGTGACCGCTACGGGCAACACGATGAGCTACACCTTCACCACTCTTGGCAACCACACTGTTGCTGTTGCCGCCACGAATGCTGCCGGTACCAACAACGCCAGCATGACCGTGAATGTGTTCACCTGCGAGAACATCACCACCTTCCCCTTCAGTGAGGACTTCGAGGCAGCCAACGTGGACTGCTGGACCTTCGTTGATGCCGACGGTGACGGCTACGGCTGGGATGTCACCAACTTCAACACCACTGGCAACGGCAATGACGGCAGTGACATGGCTATTGTCTCGGCTTCGTACATCAACAACCTTGGTGCTCTGACTCCCGACAACTGGATGATTCTGCCCGCTATCGAACTTCCCGCTGGCAGCAACTTCTACCTGAACTGGTATGCCAAAGGACAGGATGCCAGCTATGCAGCCGAGAACTATAGCGTGTACATCAGCACCACTGGCGGCAACGTCAGCGACTTCGGCACTGCAGCCTTCACCGAGGAGACCAGCGGTGAGTGGGCTGGCCATACCATCAACCTTGCCCAGTATGCCGGTCAGACCATCTATGTGGCCTTCCGCCACTACGATGTGACCGACATGTTCTACCTCGATATCGACGACATCAGCATCAGCGGCACCGCCGTTAATGCCATTGAGAACGTCAACGATGTAAACGTGAACATCTACCCGAACCCCGTGAGCAGCGTGCTGCGCGTCGAGGGCGAGGGCATCGAGCAGGTTGAGGTCATTGATGTCAACGGCCGTGTGGTGATGAACACCAAGGGCGGCAGCATCAATGTGAGCAGCCTTGCCGACGGTGTCTACATGGTGCGCGTTGTCACCGAGAGCGGTGTCAGCACCCAGAAGATTGTTAAGAAATAACAACACCATCAAAGATAATATAACGGCATTTCACTCTTGGAATGCCGTTATATTATTGTTAAAGATATGATACTTTTAGACGAAACACCCTCGCTGATGGCCGTTGCCGCTGCGCAGAAGAACGGCACGCTACCACCGCCGCCCGACGACGAGTTCGGTCAGACGTTGCAGGCCACCGACAGTATCTCGCAGGCCTTGAAGGACAGCATCAAGAATATGGACATCACGGACATCAAGGCCGTGGTGACCGGCGAGAACACATTCCTCAAGGACGGCTTGCACGCCCTCACGGATCTCACGGTGAGCTTTGTGCCCAAGCTTATCGGAGCCATCCTCGTCCTATGGATAGGCTTGAAGCTGGCCAATATGCTGAGGAAGCTTATCATCAAGGCCCTCGAGAAACGTGGTGCCGAGGGAAGTTTGACGACATTCCTCGGGTCGCTGACCAACGTGCTGCTGAAGGCTATGGTTATCTTTATGGCCATGGACGTGATTGGCATAAAAGCCACGTCGTTCATAGCCCTGCTTGGTGCCATGGGCTTGGCCATAGGTATGGCTTTGCAGGGCACGCTGCAGAACTTTGCCGGCGGTGTCATCATCCTACTGATGAAACCCTTCAAGGTGGACGACTATATCGAGTGCGGCCAGTACAAAGGTTACATCAAAGAGATACGTATCTTCCACACCATCATGCGTCCCTTTAACGGCCGCACCATCATCATCCCCAACAGTGAGCTTGCCACCAAGAGCCTCATCAACCACACCAAGGAACCCATCATTCGTCTCGACGTGGTGGCTTCGGTGGCCTATGGAACTGATCTCAAGAAGGCCAAGGATGTGCTGTGGGAGGTTATCAAGGCCGAGCCTCTCCTCAAATGGGAACCCAAGGCACCGGTGGTGGCCGTGAGCGAGTTGAACACCAGTTCGGTGGACATCTCAATGTGGCTGTGGGTCGCCGTGGAGGACTACTGGACGGTTTGGATGCGCATCCGCGAGGACATCTACATCGCCTTCAACAACGCAGGCATAGAGATACCGTTCCAGCAGATTACGGTGCACAATGCCGAGCCGAAAGCATCTACGCACATGGAGCCCCGCGAAGCCGAGGGACACCTGCCTGTCACCGATGACGAGTCAATGGGAGAGGGTGCGTGACAAGGTGAGACGTTAGATGTGAGAGGTGAAACGTGAGAGGTGAAAAGGATGATAATTGATAAATAGACACTAATAATGGATAAGATAAGAAACATTTTGTTGGTGATTGTTTTCACCTTTCACCTTTCACCTTCCACCTTAAACGCGCAGCAGATGCCGCTGAGCGAGACAGCTTGGGCCAGTGTGCTCACCTGCGGACCGGGCAACGACCTGTACACTTCATTCGGCCATTCTGCTTTGCGCATTTGCGACACAGCCAGAGGCATCGATCTGGCATATAACTACGGCACTTTCAATTTCGGCACGCCGCATTTCTATTGGAAGTTCGCCCAAGGGCGGCTCGACTACTGCTTGAGCCGTACTCCGATGCAGTATTTCTTTATCGAGAACGGTCATGAGGGACGTTCGATGAGCGAGCAGCGCCTCAACCTCTCGCATCAGGAGTTGTGCAACCTCTTCGTGATGCTAGAATGGAACTATAGGCCGGAGAACCGCTACTACCGTTACGATTTCTTCCGCGACAACTGTGCCACGCGTGTGCGCGACATGGTGAGCCATGCCGTGGGCTGCGACACCGTGCTGCACCGCACCGCCGAGACAGTGACCTACCGTCACCTGCTGGCTGCTGCACTGCGCGACACCATGGAGTGGTGGCGCCTGGGCATGGATATTCTTGTTGGCCTTGCCGCTGACCATCGCTGCACATCGGTGGAACGCATGTACATCCCTCGCGAGATGGAGGCAGAACTGGCGGAGGCTACAATGGGCGACGACCATCGTCAGATGGTGGCTGACCCCGTGCTGCTGCAGCCTTCGGGAAGAGTTGAAATGAGCCGCAGCTTCCCGCCAGTGATAGTCTTCGGGTTATTGCTACTTGTGGTGGCGTGGCTTTCGTGGATGGAGCATCGCAAAGGTTGGCGTTTGGCATGGATGGACCGCGTGCTGTTCGTGCTCGCCGGCTTGGTAGGCCTGTTCCTGTTGTTCATGTGGTTCGGCAGCGCCTACTATTGCACCAAATGGAACCTCAACGTGCTGTGGGCGTCGCCGCTGCTGATACTCATAGCCATCAGGATGCGTAAGAGCCCGCGCTGGGCACTGTGGTTGCAGGAGGGTATGTTTGCGTTGGCGTTCGTATGGGTCGTGGTATGCGGCCTGGCCCCTGCACTGGTACCGATAATCTTGATTTTTGCTTTAAGGGTAGGGATGCTGCTCCGCCGTTAGAAGCGGTGCCCTATGTTCAGGAAGAAGTAGGGCGCGCGGGTGTGGGTGCTATAACCCAGACGTGCGTCGATAGGACCGAAGAGGGTGCTGTAACTATATCCTATCTGTGCTCCGAAGATGGGGGTGTGCCATGCTGGCGGCACGCCGTCGACCGAATTGTCGACAGGCCAGAACAACTGGCTCAGTTCATCGCTGTTGCGGGCAAAGGCCAGACGCAGCATGATATACTGGCTGCGCATGATGCGCACCTGTGCCTGCAGCTGCACACCAATCAGATAGCGTTCCATGAATTCTTGGTGGCCGATACCGGCAAAGGGTACCTGCTGTTCCATGGTGTGGCCGAACCATTCGCCGCCCATGGCGTTGCGGTAGATGAGCGGCACGTCGCCTCCGAGGAGCAGGCGTGTGAAGAACGACGACTGCAGCGAGAAACGCCGCGATACGGGTAGGTTGGCGCGCCACTGCAGTGCGGCGTCGGTAAGACCGATGGTCCCGTCCATGCCCACCAGGTTGTCGGTGATATAGGCATAGCCCACATGCAGTCGTGTACCGCGTGAGGGAAAGTACCAATGGTCCTCGGTATTGAGGTCGGCGGCAAAGCGGTAGGAGAAGAAGTTTTTGTCGGTAAGTTCAAGCGAGTCGTTGCCAATAGAGAGCACGCCACCATAGTAGTCGAACCTTTCCCATCTTACTCCGGCTTTAATTTCCCAACGGCGGAGATGGAAGTTGATAGGTGTGAAGTCGGCCTGGTGCTGGAAGTATTTGAAGCTGTAGGTGCGTATGCCGTAGCTGTAGATGTTGAAGTCGTTGTTGCGGAATGTGTAGCTCAGTGAGGGGCTGAAGATGCGGTTGGTGGAGAGACCGTATTCCACCTTGGCCATGATGCGCTTGCCGAGTCTTATCGTGGCGCCTAATTCCATGGGGAATTGCTGCCAAAAAGGTAACTTGCCGTTGAGTTGCAGGGCACCCATCTCCTCGGTGTCGAAGCGGAAGCCCACGCTGATGATGGGGTTGAGTTTCGACGGCTCGCTCTTGCCTTTCATCTGTGGCGGCACGGTGTTGCTGCTGTCTATGTCGAAGATGGGCTCGCGGTGCTGACGGTGGCGATAGCGGTCGCTGTTGTCGCTGGACTTGCTGCTGCTGTTGCCCAGACCGTCGATGCGGTGGCGCAGGGCCTGCAGGTCGTCGATGTGTCGTACTGCCTCTTCTGCACCACGGCGTATCAGGGTGTCGATGGCCGAATGGGTGAAGCTCGCGGCGCTGTAGCCATGAACGTCCACCTTCATGAAGATGTCGCTCAAGGCCACATTCTCGTCGTACTTGTTCTTGCTGTTGATGTCGATGATTTGGTTGAATACCGACATGGCGTCGGTAATCTCGTTGGCGCGGAGGGAGTCGTTCTGCACGGTGACGCCGATGATGATGTCGGCACCCATCTGGCGCGCCACGTCGGCGGGGTAGTTGTTGCGGAGGCCGCCGTCGATGAGTACCATCTCGCCAATGCGCACAGGAGTGAACACGGCGGGGATGGCCATCGAGGCGCGCATGGCCTGGACTAGGTACCCGTCGTGGAATACCACTTCGCCGTTGGTAACGATGTCGGTGGCCACGCAGGCGAAGCGTATGGGAAGGCTGTCGAAGCAGATGCTGTCGAGGTATCCGGTGCAGAGGCGGCGGAAGAGCACGTTGAGGTTGCGGCCGCGGATGAGGCCTCCTTTCTCGGGCGTGTCGCTGCTCATGCCGCGTATGAGGGCGTAGGTGTTCTGCTCTTCGCGCTGGCGCAGCGAGAGGGTGGCGGGGTCGGTGCGGTCGCTGAGCAGCGTGGTCCAGTCTTGGTTGCGCACCAGGGAGTCGAGCTCGTCGGTGGTGTAGCCAATGCTGTAGAGTGCACCTATGAGGCTGCCCATGGAGGTGCCGCAGATGATGTCTATGGGTATGCCTGCCTCCTCTATGGCACGCAGGGCGCTGATATGAGCCACGCCTTTGGCACCGCCGCCACTGAGCACCACGGCCACTGTGGGTCGCTCTTTGGGTATGGCTTTGGGATTCTTGTGGTGATTGTCGTTGCTCTGTATCTGGGTGGAGTTTTTCGGCAGTGGGCGCAGACGGACAAACTCTTGGGCGTTGCCAAAGGTGTCGGTGATGTAGCCTTGATGGGATACGTAAATGCGTAGGTCGCTATCGTATGTGTGATATTCTATTGTGTAGCGGCCTCCACTATCGGTTTGTACACTGCCCCTGTGATTCTTCACAATAGCACCCTGCAGAGGCTTCCCTGTCTCGGCATCGACCACCTTGCCCGTTTGTTGATAGAAACCGGTATACTGCGACATGGCAGGCAACGCAGCTATCAGCAACATTATGAACAATAGCCTCTTCATTGTGCTTGCGAGTAGATGTCTTTCCTCACACGCAGGGCTTGCAACAAGCCGCGAAGAATCAAGAATACCATAAAGGCTGTCCATAGGTTGTTGTTCCACCCATGGTCGGTGAGGTGTCCTACGTAGTTCAGACCATAGTATTTCAATCCATAGTAGATTAAGAAGAAGGCTGCGGTGGCCACGAACATGGTGTTGCGCATGGTGCGTGTGGCGGTGGCGCCAATGAAGATGCCGTCAAAGAGGAATGCCGCGAAGCCGCAGATTGGAATTACCAACACCCAATACATATATTCTCCTGCAGCAGCTATGACCTCCTGCTGGTCGGTGAAGATATGCAGGAATTGGTTGCCGAAGGCGGCGTAGAGGCCAGTGAAGACCACCGTCAGCGCCATGCCCCACATGATAAGCAGTCGTACGGCGAGCTTGAGATGGCGCAACTGTTTTGCGCCTATATGGCGGCCTACGAGGCTCTCGCCAGCATAGGCAAAGCCGTCCATGATGTAGCTGAAGAGTGTGAAGAATTGCAGCAGCAGGGCGTCGACGGCCAGTATCTGGTCGCTGATGTGGCTCGAGGCTGCGGTGATGAAGGTGAACACTCCCGACAGGCACAGGGTGCGAAGGAATATATCGCCGTTGACCTTGAAGAAGCGGCGCATCTCGTCCCATCGCAGGGCATCTTTTAAAGTGGAATGTGAAAGGTGAAAAGAGGAAAGATGGTTGAAGCGGCGGAACTTGCGGCGCAGGAACAGGATGCCCATTGCAAGGCCTGAATAGTTGGCCAGCACGGTACCCAATGCCACGCCGAAGATGTCCCATTTGAGCACTATGACGAAGAGCAGCGAGAGCACAATGTTGACGCAGTTCAGCGCTATGGCTATCCACATGGGAGTCTTTGAGTCCTGCATGCCGATGAACCACCCCTTGATGGCATAAAGACCGAGAGTGGCAGGTGCCGCCCAGATACGCACGAAGAAGTAGGTCAGCGCAAGCCCCAGCACATGGTTGCTGCTCTCGAAAATGTATGGCACCGCCAACGATATGGGCCATTGCAGGGCTATGAGCAGCAGTGCTATGGTGAGTGCAATGGCACAGGCGCGGATGAGTATCTTTACAGCCTCGTTCCACCGTTCGGCGCCGAAGGCCTGGGCGGTGAAGCCGCTGGTGCCCATGCGCAGGAAACCGAAGTTCCAATAGATGAGGTTGAATATCTGGGTGCCTATGGCAATGGCGCCTATGTGGTCGCCCGACAGATGCCCCACAATGGCCATGTCCACCATGCCGAGCAGCGGCACGGTGATGTTGGTCACTATGTTGGGCAATGCCAGCCCCAGTATTCGTTTATTCATCTATCTTGCATTCGGCACAGTTGAGTACGCGGCGAGTCGCCTTATTGGAAACGAAAGCCACAATATGGCTGTTCTCTTTCACAACATTCTCAGGCAGGGTGTATTCGAAGCGGGCTTTGCGCGCCTCGCCGGCACGTCCCTCGGCTTGTATGTCGTTGCCCCAAACGTCGGTGATGACATCGCGCAGCATATGGTTGTGTCTGTACTCGAGTTGCATGGTGCCGCCGTTCGAGGGCGTTCCGGCTTGATAGTATACCAGCGAGTCCTCTATCAGTGCCAGCGTGAGGGTGAGAGAGGAGTCGCAGGCCTGCAGGTAGTTGAGGTCGACGTCTATCTTTACCTTGCCGTCGGCGGCACTGGTCGCCGACACTTCGACGGCCACCACAGGTTCCTGGGCGATGATACTGTTGACCAGCCCTTCGACACCGCTCACCGTGTTGCCACCCGAGAAGGTGTGGGTCTCGGTGTTCACGCGGTCGACGATGACATAGGGCAGTGACATGTTGACGCTGCCGCCGTAGGCAATGGCCCATTGGTCGCCGTCCTCGGTGCTGACGTCAGGCTGGCCGGTGTAGGGCAGTCCGTCGCCGCCTCCTGGGGTTATGGCGATGATGACCATCTGGTCGCCTATGCGTTCGTGTGCCTCATTGAGTTTCTGGTCGGCCGTGGGGCAGTTGACGCACTTGGGACCTGTGTATTTCTCCACCAGTGCGCGGTGCACGGGGTTGGCAATGGGGGTGCCGTCCATCCAAGTGGCTGTGGCACCCGCGAAGATAGTATATTCGCCATTCTCGCCGGGTTCTATCTTGTCGCAAGCAGCGAAGAGCAGCACCGCTACAGAAAGTATTGCTATAATTTTTTTCATGATAACAATTGTCTTAACTACTTAACTACTGTCTACTTAACTCCTAAAAACTAGTGGTTAAACTTACTGTCAGACCGTTGCTGGCGGGTACGGGACGGCACACGCCGCCGATGCAGAGCAGGCCCTCGCGCTGCTTGCCGTAGCCGAGCTGCAGGCGTGTGGCACCGTGTGTGTAGCCCACGCTGAGGTTGTAGTAGTTGCCTATGCCGTCGTTGTAGGCATATTGATCGCTGGCAGAGACGAACCAATGGGTTCCGATGTTCCACTCCACGAGGCCCATAATCCAATCGCCCGAGCGGCGGTCGATATGGTGGGCGTCGGAGGCGTCGTAGTAGCTGTCGCTGCCCATCCACTCGGCCTCGAAGCGCAGCGAGTGCTTCTTGTTGAGTTTCCACGAGAGGTCGGCGATGACCACGTTGTTGTGCACCAGGTCGAGCCCCGCATGGCCTTCGGCCTCGGGGTTGAACACCTGGTAGGCGTAGGTGACGTTGAGTTTCACCGTCTTCGAGAGCTTGCGGGCCAGCTCGACCGACACGTCGCCGTAGAAGAGGTCGCCGATGCCTTTAACCACAAGACGTCCGTCCTGCAATTTGAGCCGTAAGGGGGTGACATAATAGCCTTCGGTACCGGCACCGCCGGTGACGGTGGTGTCGAGTGTTGCCACTACCGACGAGTTGACGTGCAGGTCCATGCCATATTGGCCGCCCAGCAGGGTGCCTTTCTTGAACTTGTACATCACGTCGGCCTGCAGGCCCTGCTCACCGTTCACCTGTGTGGCGTAGGGGTACATGGTGAGGAAGGCGTAGGTGTGGTTCTTGGTGATGGCGGGCAGGTAGTTGATGAAGAGCATCTCGCCGCTCTGCGAGCGGACCGACTTGTAGCCCATGTTGTCTATGCGTTTACCTTGCAGGCTGGCACTGAAACCGCGCTGCGAATAGCTGAGGTCGACAAGCAATGCCTCGCCTGGACGGTAGATATAGCCGTTCATGGCCGAGGGATCCTGGCCTTTGCGCACATATTCGGTCTGTAAGGTGAAACCGTCATAGCCGAGGTCGGCACGCACGGCGGCGGCGCCGACATTTAGCGGCAGATTCAAGCGGTATTCGGGGTCAGAGGCCGAGACGATGCTCTCGTCAGGCTCGTATTTGCTCACGAAGCTGGCACCCAATGTTGCACGGAATTTGCTGTCCTGCATGGCTTTGATGATGCTGTTGAAGTTTACCTCGCCGTCGATGCCGCGCACTATGCCTTCGCCATAGTCCCAGAAGATGCGCTGGCGGCCTGCGAGGGCCTTGATGGTGACTCCCTGCCAAGGACGGAACGTCAGGTTGAGACCGAGGAGCGAGTTGTCGAGGCCGAGGTAGCGGTCCTCGTAGGTGCGCAGTATCATGCCGCTGCCGAACTGCTCGTAGAAGTTACCGGCAGTGATGCTCAGCCACGAGCCGTTGTATGCCACGAAGTAGTTGGCCAGTCCCTGGCCTTTGTACTGCGGGTCGAAGCCCAGCATGGGGTTCTGGTACATCTCGAAGCGCAGGCCGGCGCAGAAGTCGCCATTGGTGTACAGTATGTCGGCGCGTGCGTTCATCAAGAGTTTCTCGGGTACGTCGTCGGCGCCAATCACGCTGTCTTTGTGACTCATCTGTGCGTCGAGCTGCACGTTGCCAGTCACATGGCCACCCAGGATACCCTGTGCATTGGCTGAGACTGAAAAGAGGCAGGCGAGACCTGCCAGGAGGAGTAGTTTGGTCTTCATATATGACTACTTTATCAGTTCGCGCACCTTCTCTATCACTTCCTCTTCGCCGCCGTCTTGGTAGCCTGTGTGCTGCCACACAATCTCGCCCTCGCCGTTGAGGATGAAGGTGTGGGGCACGTTGACCACGTTCATGGCGCGCTTGAGGTCGCTGTTCTGGTCGAGGTAGACCTCGTAGGGCCAGTCGTTGCCGTCGACATGCGGTTTCACGCGGGCCGCCGAGCGGGCATCATCGATACTGATGGCAACCAGCTTGACGCCGGTCTCTTCCTGCCACTCTTCGTAGACTTCCTTGATGTTGTTGAGCTCGCGGTTGCAGGGCTTGCACCATGTGGCCCAGAAACTGATGATGACGGGCTTGCCGTCGTTCTGTATCACCGACGAGGGAACGCTCTGGCCGTCGAGGCTCTTGAGGGTGATGTTCTCGGGCATCTTGGCGCCTTGTGCCATAAGGCTGCCGGCAATGGCGATGGCAGCGAGGGCTAATAACAGCTTCTTCATATTGTGTGTTGTTTTTTATGTTTTTTATATTTGTACTGAAAGTGCAGGTTTTATTGTGGCGAGGATGGCTTCTTCCTCGCGGATGAGGTCGGCGGTGAAGGGCGTGGCTTCGCCGTCGGCCTGGTCGTCGCGCAGCTGAAAGAGACGGCCGTAGTGCAGGCCAAACTCCTCGTATTCGGGGTTGCCGAGGGCGCAGGCTGTGGCGAAAAGGCGTGCTGTCTTGCCGTCGATGATTTTTGTATAAGTGTTAAGTGTTAAGTGTTTAGTGTTAAGTTCCTGTGCGAGGAGTTCTGCTTCGGTCATGGCGATGACCGTCTGGTTGATGCGGCGGGTGGCATCGCGGTCGTCGACTTCGTCGAGGAGACACATAATCTGAGCCAGCAGGTAATCGCCTACGAGTACGGCGGTGGCGTTGCCCCAGCGGGCGTTGACCGAGGGCTGTCCGCGGCGCTGCAGGTCATTGTCGATGACGTCGTCGTGTAGCAGCGAGGCGTTGTGGAGCATCTCGACGGCCACGGCCAGCAGCAGTGTGCGGCGGCTGTTGAGGACCTCGTCGCCGAGGGTGGCGGCGGCGGCCAGCAGCAGGCGCGGGCGCAGCATTTTGCCCGTGCGCGAGGTGGCATAGTGCTCCACCGAGTGCAGAAGGGAGCCTTCGCCGCCCGAGGTACGCCGCAGGTATTCGGCGCGCACTTGCTCTATGTTAGCCTCTAAAGTCATTGTAGAGGGTGGTGAGCTTGTTGGTGAGCTGCTTCGAGGCCTTTACCAGCGGCAGTCGCAGGATGTTGGTGATGGAACCCTGGATTTCGAGCAGCGCTTTGATGCCGGTGGGGTTGCCTTCGTCGAAGATGGCATTCATCAGCGGCAGCAGGCGGTAGTGCAGTGGCAGGGCCTTCTTCATGTCGCCCTTGAGGGCGAAGCGCACCATGTCGGAGGTCTCCTTGGGAAGGGCGTTGGCGATGACGGAGATGACACCGTCGGCACCCATGGCTATCATGGGGCAGGTGAGGGCGTCGTCGCCCGAGATTACGCGGAAGCCGTCGGGACGGTTGCGCAGTATCTCCATCACCTGCTGCATATTGCCCGATGCCTCCTTGATGCCGATGATGTTGGGGCATTCGGCGGCGAGGGCTAGGGTGGTCTCGGCACTGATGTTGACACCTGTGCGGCCGGGGACGTTGTAGATGACCACGGGCACCGGCGACGCTTCGGCCACAGAGCGGAAGTGGGCCAGGAGGCCGCGCTGGTTGGGCTTGTTGTAGTAGGGGGCCACGGAGAGGATTGCCGAGATGCCGTCGAAATTGGTGCGCGCCATCGCGTCGGTGAGGCTGAGGGTGTTGTTGCCGCCCATGCCCAGCATGATGGGCACTCGGTTGTTGACAGTCTCAATAATGAACTCCTGCACGGCGGCGCGTTCGCTCTCGGTCATGGTGGCAGCTTCGCTGGTGGTGCCGAGGGCCACGATATAGTCGACGCCGGAGGTTATGATGTTCTCTATAAGACCCTCGAGCTTGGTGAAGTCGACGGTCTCCTGTCCGCGACGGAAGGGGGTGATAAGGGCTACCCCAGTGCCCGTGAATATCTGTTGCTTCATAATATCCTTCGTTTTTATTGAAGTTAAGAGAAGATAGGGGAAGATAGTTCGCTGCGCTCGATGAAGATAGTGGACAAATGCTTTGGTATTGTCCGTTATCTCCTGTTATCTTCTGTTATCTCCTTATAGCTTCCATAGTTATTTTTTAATCATACTAAGGTATTCAATCACATTGTTGAAGAAGCCCTTGAGCTCCACCTGTCCGTCACCGCGGATGATGAGGTCGAAGACTTCTGTCGGGTCTTCCACGGGGGTGGCATATGCCACCTTGAGGTTGGCGGTGGTGCGCAGGGCCACATACTGGGCAAAGAAGTTCTCCTCGCCGATGGTGTCGATGAGTAGGTCGAAGTGCTGCTCTACAAAGGGCCGTATGGCTTCGTAGTTGGGCATGCCCCAGATGTTGAAGTCACTCTTGCTACGCACGATATGTGTTCCCTGATGGGTAATGACGAAGTTGATGTCCTGCTCACGCTCCAGCAGAGCCATAAAGGCAACACGTTTGCCTTGGTTTTCCATCACCTTGGCGAAATGGTTGAGAATATTCCAGTTCTGCTCGTCGCCCAGACGGCAGATGACACCTATGCTCTTCACCTCGTCGATGTTGTCAATCTTCTTCTCGCGGGGTGCGGCTTTGAGGTCTCTGATGGTCTTCTTGCGGTGGATTTCTTTGATGAAGTCGAACATATATTGAATGTGTTAATTCGTAAATGTGTTAATTCGTGAATGTGTTAATTCGTTAGTTGTCGAAGAGAGTGTGTTGTTTGTAGAGGGTGAAGCTTCGGCGGTGCTGTGGCGTGACGCCGTGCTGCTCGATGGCTTGGTAGTGCTCGGCGGTGGGGTAGCCTTTATTGCGGTCCCAGCCGTAGAGGGGGTATTGTTCGTGCAGGTGCACCATTTTCTCGTCGCGGTGGGTCTTGGCCAGTATGCTGGCGGCGGCTATTGGCATATAGAGCGCGTCGCCGTGTACGAAGCATTGGTAGGGTAGTGCGGTCTCGTTGTAGAAGCGGTTGCCGTCGATAAGCAGGAACTCGGGACGCCGCTGTCCTAGCTTGGTGCCGCCACAGACCACGTTGTCTGCCACCTCGCCGCCGAGGGCTTTCGCCGCCAGGCACATGGCATGGGTGGCTGCATGCAATATATTGAGGCGGTCTATCTCCTCGGGTTCCACGGTGGCCACAGCCCATGCGTCGGCGGTGGCTTCAATCTCTTCACGCAGCAGGTCGCGCTGCCGCTCGCTGAGTTGCTTTGAGTCGTTGAGCACGGGGTTGCTGTAGCCCGCAGGCAGCACCACGGCGGCGGCGGTTACGGGGCCTGCCAGCGGTCCGCGGCCGGCCTCGTCGCAGCCAGCCTCGCAGCGTCCATCTATGAGCCAGGGCTTCAGCATATCAGTGCGGCGACAAAGGTTAGGATGAGTATGAGGTCGAGTATCCAGGTGCGCTTTTTGCGGTTGCCATAGCTGTGGAAGGCTTTCTCTGGCATCAGCAGGTGCTGCCCGCAGAGCGCAAAGGGAACAGCGAAGAGTCGCATGTCGACGGGAAACAGGCGTGTGTATACCAGCATGGCGGCGCAGCCCACGGAGAGAAGCATCACCGTGGTGGCGTTCTTTTGCCACACGATGGGGTGCTCGCCGAGGCGGCCCCAGAAGGCAAAGAGACTGACGAGGAAGATGATTATGATGACAATGTTGCCGACCATGGAGAGGAGCTTGTCGGTACCGCTCTGCAGGCTTATGCCGCCCAAAGAGTAGTAGGTGCCACTCCACCAGATGGTGAGGTTGTCGGAGAGGAACAGGATGGTCACCAGAAGAATATAGGGGGCCAGCAGGCCGAGCAGCATGGCCATCCAGTCGCGCAGGCTGTAGAGGCGGTAGTTGACAACAACGAGCAGATAGCTAAGTATCAGTGCCAGCGCCGGCAAGTAGAACATCGATGCCAGTCCTATCAGTGCCGTTGCGCTGCATATCTTCTCGGTCGAGATGGTGAGCAGAGTGGTGCGCAGCATCAGCTGGTGGGTGATGGCAATCATTATGCCGCCCACGAAGACCATCGGCGTGAGGGTCGTTGCGGGTGCGCTCATCAGGATAATGTAGAGCAGGGTGGGGAGCAGGGTGGTCTGTGGCACCAGTCCTATGTCCGACAGCAGTAGGTTGAGCCATATCCCTTCGACAATAATGAGCAGCACGGCAAGTATTACCGCCAGACGTGGCAGCGACGACAAACCCATGTAGAGCAGATGGTAGAGCACCGCATCGCCGTCGGCCATGGCCGGCGGGTGCACCAGCGAGCGACCCCACAGCAGCAGGGTGGCCACTAGAATTAGCAGCACCTGCACCAGTGTGTTCTTCTGGAAGAGCTTTACCATCCCTCTTTGTGCTTTAACCTTTAACCATTAACCTTTAATCATTAACCATTACCTCACAATCAGCTTCTCAGTACGGCTGCCTACGCGCACGATGTATACGCCGCGGGGCCAGCGCGAGGTGTCGAGGGTGGTCTGTTCGGTTACTTCGCGGCATTCAACCTTACGACCGTCGATGCCGTAGACCTCCATGGTCTGTTGCTCGCCGCAGCCGGTGAAGAGTGTCACGTTACCCGAGGTGGGGTTGGGGTAGAGGCGCAGCGGCAGGCGGTGCTCCTCGGCGGTGTTGATGCTCACGCGGCGCACAGCCTCGTTGACAGCGGCAAGGGCGTCAATCTTGCCCCAGCCCCAGCGCAGGTCGGCACTGTCGTTGGCCACCAGTGGGCCCGTCTTGTCGTCGTTGCGGGCGGTGATGTGCAGGATATCTTTGATTTGACTGTAGCTGAGGTTGGGGTTGGCCTGCAGCAGCAGGGCTACGACGCCCGTGACAGAGGGACTCGACATCGAGGTGCCGCTCATGCCCGCCCATCGGTAGGTGTAGCCATCGTCGGGGCACGACATCACTGTAGTATAAGAGCCGGCGTTGTCGGCCCAACGGCTGATGGACGACACTACAGCAACGCCGGGAGCCGAGATGTCGGGCTTCTGGCGGCCGTCGATAATAGGACCGTAGCTGCTGAAGTAGGCAAGGTTGCCAGTGGTGTAGACGGTAGTGTCGCCGTTCCAGGTGTCGCTGCTGTGGGCCGCCACGGTGATGTTGCCTTCGGCACAGCCGGGTTCACCGATGCCGTAGAGGGCATCGCCGCCCACAAAACCGGGGAAGTTGGGGTTGCTCACAAAGTCGGCGCCCTCGTTGCCTGCATGGTTGGTTTTGTTGGCCACATTCCACGCGTGCACGGTGCCGCTCTCGGCGGTGATGAGGAGCTGCAGTTTCAGCGAGGCGTCTTTGTTGACGTCCATCTGTATGTGCGGACGCTGGTCGTTGGGGTTGGCATGTTCAGCAAGTATGCGGTAGGGGATTCTTATGTCGCCGCAGATGAGGGTGTCGTAGATTATCTGGTCGCCGTTGGCGGTGTTGATTATGGGGCCGTCCCAATGGGTGTCGGTGGTGTCGGCTATGGCCATGCGGAACTGGGCGCTGAAGTCGTGTCCTTCCTCGCCCCATATAATCAGGCACTGCCCGATGGCTTCGGCTACATAATCATAATATGTGGCCACGGTCTTCAGGGTGTCGGTGCTCGAGGTGAAGGTCTTGCTGATGTGGAAGTTCACGTCGCCGTTGTTGCCGGCGCTGGTGCAGAAGATGGTGCCGTCGGCGGCCCAGTTGTTGATGGCCTCGCTGAGCAGCGAATGGCCGTCGAGGCAACTGAAGGAGTACATGCCCCAGCTGCTGTTGATGACCAGTCGGCGGGCGCTGTCCTGCGCCACCTTGCGCATCCATGCCACGCCCTGCATCCACTCATACTCGCCCAGTCCGAACGAGCAGAGCAGCAGACGGGCGCCGGGGGCCTGGCCGCGCTGTTTGCCGCGGAAACCCTTGCCGGTGGTGATACCTGCCACATGCGTGCCGTGGGTGCCGTAGCCGTAGAGGTTCGATGTGTCGCCCTTGGCGGCTTTCAGCCTGTCGTAACCCGCTATCTCGGTGCCGAAGTCGAAGCCCGCGGGCGGCGGACCGGCAAGGCGGAAGTGGTCCCAAGCACGGGCTATGCGCCAGTTCTTGTGGTTTTGTCCGTTGTAGTTGGGGTGCGTGTAGTCGAAGCCCCAGTCGGTGATACCGATATATACGCCTTCGCCAGTGTAGCTGATATCGTCTATTGTGCCAAGACCATTTTGTACGCTGTCGGTGCGGGTGTCCACGCGCATGCGGTCGCAGGTGGGTGCGGCGATACGGTGCGAGATGCTGTAGAGCAGCACCTCTTTGTCGCTCTCCAGCACGTCGAGACTCCTCACGGGTACCCTCAGCGTCACTATCTGGCCTGCCTCGGCACCTATCACGATGTCGGCCTTTTCCAGCACGTTGCGGTCGAAGCCGGGAGTCATCTTGGCAAGGAAATTGATGCTCTGCGCGCCTGCGGCTATCTCCTCGCGCATCAGCGCTTTGGTGTCGATACCGCATTTTGTGCTTTGTGCCACAGCGCTTGCTAAAAGGCTAATTGCTAACAGTGTAAAGACAATCTTCTTCATAAAATAGGTATTATATACAAAGTGCAAATATACAAAAAAAATGGGAATTGCAACAGCAATTCCCATTTTTTTAACTCTCAACAGAGGTTACACCTCCCAGGTGTCGCCGCTGTTGAGCAGGTCGTCCATGCATTTGTATTTGCCGTTGGCCATCTGCTCGTCCATCTGCTCCTCGTAGAGCTGGGTGTAGGAGACTTTCTTCACGTTGCGGATGACGCCGAGGGCGACGGGCAGGCCAGCTGCGGGACCCATGTGGGCAAGCATCATGTGGATGCCAGTGTCTTCGGTGGTCTCGTCGTGGACCATGATGTCGTCGATGGTGATGCCGTTCTCGCCGAGGGTGACAACCTCGAGCTGGCGGCCGTTGAAGCGCAGACCTTTCTCCTTGTTCTTGCCGAAGAGCATGGGTTTGCCGTGCTCGAGCACGATTGTGCGGTCGTCGCGGACGGCGCGGTCGGTGATGGCGGCGTGCGTCTTGTCGTTGAAGATGACGCAGTTCTGCAGCACCTCAGTGACCGAGCAGCCGTCGTGCTTGGCGGCGCGGGTCATGCACTCGGTCGAGAGCTGCGGCACGCAGTCAAGGGTACGGGCAAAGAAGGTGCCCTGGGCGCCCATCACAAGCTCGCCGGGGTTGAAGGGATAGTCGATGGTGCCGTAGGGCGAGGTCTTGGTCACCTGGCCGAATTTCGTCGTGGGGCTGTACTGGCCCTTGGTCAGACCGTAAATCTCGTTGTTGAAGATGGTGATGTTCAGGTCCTGGTTGCGGCGCACGGCGTGGATGAGGTGGTTGCCGCCGATGGCCATCGAGTCACCGTCGCCCATGTTCACCCACACGCTGAGGGCGGGGTTGGCGAGCTTCACACCCGTGGCGATGGCGCAGGCGCGGCCGTGGATGCTGTGGAAGCCGTAGGTGTCCACATAGTAGGGGATACGGCTCGAGCAGCCGATACCGGAGACCATGCACACGTTCTCTTTCTTGTAGCCCGTCTTGGGGAAGGTGGCCAGCAGGGCGGCGAGGATGGCGTGGTCGCCGCAGCCCGGGCACCACTTCACCATCTGGTCGCTCTGGAAATCAGCCTTGGTGTATTCTTTATCCGCTTTGGGAACAAAATGCTTTTCCATATTCTTTTTATTTCAATCAGATTATTTTTATCTCCGGCAGATTTTAAAAGATTTAAAAAGAATTTTGATTGCGTAGCTTTCTTTTACAATCTTTTACAATCTGAAGGAGTTTTATTTCTCAAGGAGTCGGTTAAACTCGGCCTTCAGCTCGCCAACCTCGAAGGGCAGGCCCATCACCTTGTTGTACTGGGTCATGGGGCACTCGGGGAACTGCGTGCGCAGGTAGCCGGCGAACTGACCGTTGTTCAGCTCGCAGACCACAATCTTCTTGTACTTGCGCAGTATGTCGCCGGTGTTCTTCGGCAGCGGGCAGATGTAGTTGAAGTGGGTGTAGGCCACCTTCTTGCCTTCGTTGTTCATCTCCTCGACGGCGAGGGTCAGGGCACCTGCTGTGCCGCCCCAACCAACCACGAGCAGGTCGGCGTCGGGGTTGCCGGTCACCTCCTGGTCGGGGATGTAGTTGGCCACGCGGTTCACCTTCTCCTGACGGTTCTTGGTCATCAGGGCGTGGTTCTCGGGGTCGGTGCTCAGAGGACCGTCGGGGCACTTCTCGAGGCCGCCGACGCGGTGGCTCAGGCCGGCCATGCCGGGCAGGGCCCACTCGCGTGCGAACTTCTCCTCGTCGCGGCGGAACGGACGGTAGTTCGGGTCGTTCTCTTTGGCCAGACGCGGCTTAATCTCGGGCATGTCCTTCATGCTCGGAATCTTGAACAGCTGCGAGCCGTTGCCTAGGTAGCCGTCGGTGAGCAGCACCACGGGGGTCATGTGCTCGAGGGCTATCTTGGCGGCGTTGAAGGCCCAGTAGAAGCAGTTGGCCGAGCTGCTGGCGGCGACAACCACCAGGGGAGCCTCGCCGTTGCGGCCGTAGAGGGCCTGGCCGAGGTCGCTCTGCTCGGTCTTGGTGGGCAGACCCGTCGAGGGACCGCCACGCTGCACGTCGACGACGACGAGCGGCAGCTCGGTCATCACGGCAAGACCCAGGGCCTCGCTCTTCAGCGAGAGGCCGGGGCCGGAAGTGCTGGTGCAGGCCAGGGCGCCGGCATAGCTGGCACCGATGGCGGAGCAGACACCGGCAATCTCGTCTTCGGCCTGGAACACACGGGCGCCGAGGCTCTTGTGCTTGGCCAGCTCGACCATGACGTCGGTGGCGGGGGTGATGGGATAGGAGCCGAGGAAGAGGCGGCGGCCGCTCTTCTCCGATGCTGCGAGGAGACCCCAAGCGGTGGCCACGTTACCGGTGATGTTGCGGTAGCGGCCATGCTCCATCTTGTCGGCTTTGGCAACCTCGAAGATGTGCGAGTGCATCACCTCCAGCTTGTCGGCATATTCATAGCCTTCGGTCAGCACGGCCTTGTTCAGCGTGATGACGGCAGGCTTCTTGGCAAATTTGCGCTCCAGATAGGCAAAGGTCTGGTCGAGGGTCTTGTGGGTGGCGTAGAAGATGATGCCGAGGGCGAACATGTTGCGGCTCTTGTCGGCGGTCTTCTTGTCGACGCCCTGGGCCTCGCCGATCTTCTCGGTGAACGAGGTGATGGGGGCCTTGATGATGGTGTAGGCGCGCTCCAGCTCGTCGGTGAAGGGGTTCTCCGTATAGCCGGCCTTCTCCATGGCCTCGTCGGTGAAGGTGTCGACGTCGACGATGACGGTGGCACCCTTCTTGGCCCACTTCAGCTGCGACTTGAAGGCAGCGGGGTTCATAGCGACCAGTATGTCGCATTTGTCGCCCGAGCTGTAGATGTGGTTACCCACATGCACCTGGTAGCCGCTCACGCCGGCGATGGTGTTGTGCGGGGCACGGATCTCGGCGGGGTAGTCGGGGAAGGTGGCGATGTCGTTACCCGTAAGAGCCGATGCGTCGCTGAACAGCGTACCGCTGAGCTGCATGCCGTCTCCCGAGTCGCCAGCAAATCGGACAACGAGGTCCTCTTTATTAACTATCTGATTTTCTGACATGTTATTTGTATGTTTTTAATAATTATTAATTTCTTTTGAAAGTGCAAATATACGAAATAAAAACGACCTCGCAAAAATAATTTTCAACCGTCGGGTGATAACTGCCCAAAAGGGTGCCAACTTGCCGTTGACACCCCATGTTATTCAATCATTTATCGGTTGTTCTTCAGTTGTTTTTCAGTCATCCACTGAAGAACGACTGAAGAACAACTGAAGAACAGCTGAAGAACAGCTGTTGTTGGAGTTATTCCCGGAAGACAATCCCCTTACTCCCCTTACTCCCTTTACTCCCTTTACTCCTTGAACTCCTAATTAAAGAGTTACTCCACTATCAGTTTCTTTACTGCGGTGCCGGTGGTGGATGTGACGCGGACGAAGAATGTGCCCGAGGGCAATGTTGAATGAGGAATGAGGAGTGAGGAATGAATTTCAGTCGGCGGGATGACGGTGCGGCCCATCATGTCGATGACGGAGACTGTGAATTCGTTAATGTGTGAATTCGTTAATGCGTTAGTCACTTCGATGGTCACGTCGCCGTGCGAGGGGTTGGGGTAAAGGTTAAAGGTGAGAGGTGAAAGGTGAGAGGTGTTGATGCCTTCGGTGGTGTCGGCAATCCATTGGAAATGGGCGACGATGGCGGTGTCGGAGGTGACGAGGATGGTGCGCGGCGACGCGGTGGGGCCGTCGCTCCAGCCGAGGAACTCCCAATGTCCGCCAAAGGCCGCTGTGTCAGCCAGATGGTAGCCTATCTCCACCATGCTGCTGTCGGCATAGAGGCCGCTGCCGTAAGGCACAGGAGCACCCTCGACATTTGCCGTCACCGCGACGGTGCGCCACACGGTGTCGTGCGGGTTGGCCTCGAAATAGGCGGTGAACGAGGTGTCGGATGTGAGCAGGATGCTGCGCACGGCATTGCTGTCACCGTCATCCCATTGCGTGAAGTGATAGCCGTTGTTGGCCGTAGCGCTGATGGTCACTGTGCTACTATCTAAGTATGTGCCACCGCCGCTGACGGTGCCCATTGTGGGGTCGTTCACGTCGAGGGTGAGGGTGCGGTAGGTCTGGGTGTCGGAAGAGACCAGGACCTGTATGGTGTCGATGCGGAAGACGCCGCCGTCGGCATAGTGGGTGGGGCTGTTGTACCAGCCGAGGTTGCGGAAGGCAATGTAGATGTTCTGCCCGCGGTAGGCATCGAGCGAGAGGGTGCGCGAGGTCCAGTGAGTGCTGTCGTTCTGCTCGTAGTAGAGGGTGTCGAAGAGACTGTGGCTGCTGCGACCCTGGGTCGACACCATCACCTGATACTTGGAGTGGTTGCACTGCATGTGCCACCGCAGCGTGTAGCTCTGCGTGTAGTCGGCGGGGATAGCTATCTCACGCATGACTAGCCAGTTGTCGACGGGGTCAAAATCCCAGTTCCAGCACTGCATGCAGGTGATGCCGCTACTGAAATAGTCGCCGATATACCAGCCGCCGTCCTTCTGCCAGCAGGTGAGGTTATTGTTGTTATTCAGGCGCACTGTGTAGGGGAGCTGGGTGATGGGTTCGCAGTTTGTGACGCTGCAGGTCATCGCGACGCTGTCGCTGCCTGCGGCATTGGCGATGACGACGCTCACATGGTCGGTGCCACCGGCGTGGTACTCGATAGCCGCCGTCGAGTCGGTGGCGGTAAGGGTGGCCAGGCCCGCGTCGGCCATGGTGGAGTGCCAGGTGTAGGTGACGCCCGTCGTGTCGCCATTCAGCAGATGGGCGGTGAAGATGGCTTCCTCGCTCGAGAGCTGCTCGGTGGGGCCGCTGATGCCCGCCACAGGCACGGCGGAATAGTCGATGCTGAGGTCGTCGATAGCGAGCGACACGTAGCGGTTCCCGTGCACGAAGGCAATCCACACCGTCTGTCCGGCGTAGGCGGCCAGCGAAGCGCTGCGGAACAGGTATTCTCGGTCGAGGGTATTGGTCTGCTCGGAGTAGATGGTGTCTGTAAAATTGTTCGTGGCGCTCCCCGAGGTAGAGACAAGAACGGTTAGGCGCGGATATGTATGGGTTGTGCTATTGCCAAAGAAGTTGGCGTAGAAATTCAGCGACAGGCTGCTGGCGGCAGGCAGCTCGACAGGAGGCAATATGAACCATGCGTCAATAGAGCCATTGTCGCCATCCGCCGTTGCCAACGGTGAGTACAGATAGTGGCTGCCGCTATTGGCATACCAATATTCGCCATTGATTCTCCAATTCGTCGTTGTGCTGCCGGGGATGGTCGACAGGTGCCAGCAGGGGCTCACTCCGCTCTCGAAGCCCTCCGTCCAGGGGAAGGTGGTGATGTGGCAGTTGGTGACGGTGATGTAGCGCCTGGTGGTGTCGACCCCAAAGGCGTTGGTGGTGATGAGGGTCAAGGTGTCGGTACCACCGTCGAGGTAAACCATCCGCAGGGTGTCACCTGTAACCACCATCGTGGCGTGTCCGGCGGCGGCCATGGTCGACTGCCAGCTGAAGCTGACGCCCGTAGTCGAGCCGGTGAACAGATAGGCAGCATAGGTGATGGTATCGTCGGTATTCACGGCCGAAGGCCCGGTGAAGGTTCCAATGGGCGCGCCATTGTAAGTGAACGGCACCCATGCTGTGTCGACACCATAGGTGTTGGTGGCGATGACGCTGACGGTGTCGGTACCGGCAGCGGTATAGACGATATAGGCCGAGTCACCTGTGGCTGTCAGAATGGCCTGTCCGGCGACAGCCATAGTGGAGTGCCAGCTGTAGGTGAGACCGTCGGGGAGACCGTCGGTCAGGTAGGCACGGAAGAGGACGCTGTCGCCTCCTACCCTTTGTGGCGTGGCAATGGCCACAGTGGGCACCGAGTCGGAAATCGACAGCTCCACATTGTCGATGATGACGCCGTACCAGGTGCCGACTTTTTCCCACTGCAGGGCAAAGCGGTTCACACTGGCGGGGATGCTATCGAGCCGCAGGTTCACCGTCTGTCCTGTCTGCTGCTGCGGCAGGTCGGTCAGGCCTACAAATGTGCTGTCCTGCATATATCCCACACTCAGTTGGCCGTAGTTGGCGCTCTCTTGCATATAGTAAAACGACAATCGTTTGCCGTTGAGACCACCCGCCACCTTGGGGCTTTCAACGATGGCCACGCTGTCCCACCCGCTGTTGGTGCCGGCCATCAGCAACAGCGCTTGCTGACTGCTCGTGACATAGCCATTGATGGGATTATAAGGGTAAGCATTTATGACATGGGGTGCGTAGGCGGCATTGCTGCCGTTCCAGTAGCTGCGCCAGCAGTCGGGCATGGAGCCGTCGGCATTATAGGCTGTGCCAGACGGCGTGTTGAAACCTTCCGTCCAAGGCATGGTGTTGGGCGGGCAGTTGACCACGTTCACCATTGTGGAGGCGTTGGACGTGCCATAGGCGTTGGTGGCCGATACAAGAATGTTGTCGGTACCACTCACGTTGTAGACAATCGTCAGGCTGGACGAGCTGCTGGGTCCCCAGAAGGTGCCCAGCAACGTGCTATACCACATATAGGTGCAGGGCAGTCCTTCGATGAGATTGGCCGTGAAGGTCACGGTGTCGAAGCTCTCCACAGTGTGCAGGCCCGGCAGCGAGACGACGGGTGCGGCGGCGCTGCGCACCCTCACATTGTCAATCAGCAGCTTCTCCGTAGAGACGCCGCCCTCGCCGGTGACGCCATAGTAGGAGGGGTGACGGCAGAAGGCCACATGGATGGTCTGTCCGGCATAGGCCGTAAGGCTTGCGCTACGGATGCCCCAGTTCTGCCAGGTGCCGCCAGCGCTGACTACCCCCGAACTGACTGTCAGCAGGGTGTCGTATGATGTGAGGTCGAGGAAGTTGGTGTCGGTGCTCACCAGCACGCTGTAGTGGGGCTGATGGTTGGCGGCGCCTATCTCGGCCGCCTCGTTCCACTCTAGTATCATGAAATCGTTGGTGTCGGAGGGCATCTGGATGGCCGGCGATATAATCCAGTGGTCCAGTGTGTCGTC
This sequence comes from Bacteroidales bacterium, assembly GCA_045222795.1. GTDB lineage: Bacteria > Bacteroidota > Bacteroidia > Bacteroidales > P3 > Colimorpha. The sequence goes on along the minus strand of JBGUZF010000014.1, from coordinate 7,646 downwards.
AGAATAGGTCGATACCAAGGCGCGGTAAGTGTCGTCATAGTAGGGAGCATAGCTGCTGTAGGGCTTGCCGTCGTACCAGTTGCTGCCTGCGGGGACATGCCAGCACATGGAACCGCCGTAGAAGGTCTCAAGCCACGGCAGGGCGGTCACCGCCTGGCAGTCGACCACGGTATAGACGGCCGTTAGAGTGTCGGCGCCGTAGGCGTTGCTGACCACGAGGGTCACTGTATCGGTACCTGCGGAGAGGTAAGTAAAAACTATAGTATCTATAGTGACTATAGTGGTATCCAGCAGCGAGGAGTGCCAGGTGTATGTGAGACTATTGGTGGCGCCGGTCACCCTCTGGGCTGTCAGTGTGACGCTTTCGCCTGTGCGGGCATGGGTGGGTGCCGTGAGTGTGAACTCGGGCTCGAGCTCTTGCAGGAACTCCACGCGGTTCAGATAGGCTCCGTTGCCGCCGACACCGGTAAGCACGAAAGCCACCTTCACGGTCTGACCGCGCCAAGCGTCGAGGAAGATACGCCACTCTGTATTGCTGGGATACTCTCCGTCCATCGTCATCACCGTCGTCCAGTCGTTCGAGTCGACCACGCCGGCAGCCGTGCAGGGGGCCACGCGGACATCCACCGTATTCGACCTGTTCTGCAGGTCGTTTTCCGCCCAGTACTGGTATCTCATCACCAACCCGTCGTCGTTGGGCAGGTTCACCACCGGCGAGATTAGCCACTCGTTATAATGGTAATTGTTTGCATATCCACCGCCTGCGGCATAGCCGTTAGAGCCTTCCCACCGGTAGGAAAAGTAGGTATTTTGCGAAGCGTCCCAGCAGTCGAGGCTGTAGTTGGCAAATTCCGAGACCCATGGCAGGTGCACCACAGGGCCGCAACCAGTGGTAAAGCTGAAGCTCCGCGAGCGGAGGCTCGTGTCGCTGCCGCACACCGTCTGCACGGTGCCCTGATAGGTGGTGGCGGGGTTGAAACCGCCGCCGAGGTTGAGGGTTGTGCCTGTCCAGAGGGTGTCGATGCCCTTGGCGGGAATCACCACATGAAGCGTTCCACCGTCGGGGTTCTGCAGCGTGACGCTCGCCGGGTCTGTGTTCGAAGCGCTGACCGCAGGCGGGTAGGGGCATAGAGTGCTGTCGTAAAACAGGTTGTACCAGCGGCCTTTCTCGGGCCACAACTCCGCGGTGTTGTAAAGCGAGCAAGTGGTGTTGAGGCGCACCGCCTCGTGGGTGGCGAAGTCGAAGAAGATGATATCCCTGTTATTGTTGTTTACGGTTGCCGACACACCGTTCTGCAGGCGCACGGATGAGGCGGTATGTACCGCCCCGGAGTCGGCCTCGCCATACACCACCCGAAAGCCGCCTGTCTCGAACAGCTGCACCTGGAAGCTCACATACAACGAGTCACCGCCGGAATTGTAGTCTTTCATCCGCGTCTCCACCACCCGCACGCGGTTCCCCGCGGTGCCCAGCAGCGCCATGCGCGTATAGCAGTTGTCGTCGAAACGGCCCCTCCAGCCGAACGGCTCAATCTTGGGACCGTTGCTCTGGTTCAAGGCGTTCGAATAACCGCCGCTCGACGGCACCGGTGTACTACCCAGACGCACCGTGCCGTTGATGTTGGTCGAAAACTGGCTGTAGGTCGCCACGCCCAGCGTGAAGTCGAATCCGATGTTTCTCACTCCCGAACATGCCGACACGTTGTACCCACTGGCGATAATCACCGAATCCACACCGTCGATGTTGTACCATAGCGTCGTGTCGACCCCTGTGGTCATGCTCCACGTGTCGATAATCATCTGCGCCTTCACCGCGGAGGGCGTGAAAAGTGCTGCAATTAGCAATAGTTTGGTGAGTTTTTTAATGTTCATTTAGCGTATGTTTCTTTTTTTTTTCAATATGTTACATTATTCAAGTGGCTTTGCTAGCCGCGGCAAAGATACACAAAATATATAATTGGGAACAAAAATGCTCCCAAATTATCGTCGATATGCTGTTGAACGGGGTGCTTTGGAGATATCAGCGCAGGTAGGGGCCGGTGACGGAGGTGGGGCACTCGGACATTGCCTTGGGGGTTCCCTCGAAGAGGATGTCGCCGCCCATGGCGCCGCCGCCGGGGCCGAGCTCGATGAGCCAGTCGCAGGCTTTGAGCATCTCGATGTTGTGCTCGATGAGGAATATCGTGTTTCCCGCTTCCACCATGGCGTCGAAGAGGTCGAGTATGCGGCGGATGTCGCCCGCATGGAGGCCGTCGGAGGGCTCGTCCATGATGAATATCTTTCCTTCGTCGCGCAGGTATGAGGCCAGTTTGATGCGTTGCAGTTCGCCGCCGGAGAGGGTGGAGAGCGACTGGTTGAGGTGGAGGTAGCCGAGGCCGACTTTGCGTAATGGTTCCAGTTTTTCGGCAATGACGGTGCCGGCGAAGAGTTCGGAGGCACGGTTGGCGGTGAGGTCCATCACCTCGGCGATATTCATCCCCTGCACCTTATAAGATAATACCTCGGGCGAGTAGCGGAGGCCACCGCAGGCTTCGCAGGTGGTCTCGATGGCGTCCATGAAGGCCATATCGTTGACGATGACGCCCTTGCCTTGGCAGACGGGACAAGCGCCCTTGCCGTTGAAGGAGAAGAGGTCGGCGCGGGTGTGGTTGGTGCGGGCGAAGAGCTTGCGGATGTCGTCGGCGACGTCGAGGTAGGTGGCGGGGGTGCTGCGGAGGCTGATGCCGATGTTCTTTTGGCTGATGTAGATAATGCTTGATTGTTTGATTGGTTGATTGTTTGAGTTGGTGGCGTCAGCACTCAAGCAATCATGCATTGACGCAATCAAACAATCCATTAAAGAGCTCTTGCCGGATCCGGCGACACCGGCGATGCCGCACATGACGCCCAGGGGGAGACGGACGGAGAGGTTTTTGAGGTTGTGCAGGTTGGCGTTTTCGAGGAGGAAGAAGTCCTTGGGCGTGCGCACATGCTCCTTTATTGTGCTCGTGGCGCTGAGCATGGTGCCTGTGAGCGTCTGGCTGCGGAGCAGTTCGTCGTAGGTGCCTTCGAAGACCACCTCGCCGCCTTTCATGCCTGCGCCGGGGCCCATGTCGATGATGTGGTCGGCAATCTTGATGATTTCCTTGTGGTGCTCGACGAGAATGACGGTATTGCCGTGATTTTTGAGCTTCTGTACGGATTTCTGCATGAGCAGGATGTCGTGGTTGTGGAGGCCCACGCTGGGTTCGTCGAGGATGTACATCACGTCGGAGAGGGGCGAGTTGATGTATTTGGCGATCTTGCAGCGCTGCGCTTCGCCGCCCGAGAGGGTGCCGATGGCGCGGTCGAGGGTGAGGTAGCCGAGGCCTATCTCCTCGAGTGCTGAGAGGCGTTCGATGGTGGCGCGCTTGATGTCTTCGGCTAAAGGATTGTCGACGGTCTCCATCCAGCGGCGGCAGTCGGCGATGCTCATGGCGGCCACCTCGGCGATATTGAGGTCACCAATCTTGCAGGAGCGTATCTTCTCGTTGAGGCGAGTGCCGCCGCAGTCGGGACAAGTGCCCATGGTGAGCATGGGGTTGAGCACGGAGGCGTGGAGGAGGCCTTCCTCCGAGTTGATGATGCTGCGATACATGCGTGGTATGAGGCCTTCGTATTTGGCTGTCTTGGGCCAGTTGGCGGGCGGGTTCTTTAGTTTTATCTGAGGAGAGTTGAGGAAGAGGTCGAGTTCCTCTGGAGTGTAGTCTTTAATCTTCTTGTCGAGGTCGAAGAGGCCGCTGTGGGCGTAGCGTATCCAGCGCCAGCCGCCCTTGCCGAAGGCTATGTAGTGGATAGTGTCCTCGTCGTTGAGCGACTTGTCGAAATCCACCAGTTTGTGGATGTCGAGTTCGCGGATTTCGCCCAATCCGCCGCAGCGCGGACAAGAGCCGGAGGGGTGGTTGAAGGAGAAGGCGTCGGAATAGCCCACGAAGGGTTTGCCGATGCGCGAGAAAAGCAGTCGGAGGAGGGCGTAGATGTCGGTGTAGGTGCCGACGGTGGAGCGCGAATTGGCGGCGGGTTTGCGCTGCTCGATGACGATGGCGATGGGCAGGTTCTCGATGTCGCCCACGTGTGGGCGGCCGTATTTGGGCAGGTATTGCTGCGTGAAGGAGGGGAAGGTGTCGTTGAGTTCGCGGCGCGACTTGGCGGCGATGGTGTCGAGCACCAGCGACGACTTGCCCGAGCCCGACACGCCCGTCACCACGGTGATCTTGCCCTTGGGGATGCGGACGTCGACGTGCTTGAGGTTGTTCTCGGTGGCGTCGCGGACGATGATATAGTTGTTGGAGTGTTCCATAATGCTAGCGTTATAAATTGCACACCATTATATATTCTTCGGAGGTCTCGTTCAGCACTTCGAAACCGACTTTGCGGTACATCCTGACGGCGTAGTTGGCCTTCTGCACCGACAGCGACACCTGACGGTAGCCCTCTTTCCGCAGGAGTTGCAACATTTGCTCGAGCAACGCTGTACCGATGCCCTTGTTGCGATATTCCTTGTAGAGCGACATAGCCAGCGAGGGTATGCCGTCGGCGATATGGCCGTAGTCGTCCATCACCCTCGTCCACACGGCGCCGACAACCTTTCCGTCGCATTCGGCCATCAGGCAGCGGTCGTCCTTCTGCCTGCCGAAATCCCTCACATACACCTGCAGTTCCTCGTTCTCGATGATGGCCTTGGGCGGAGCGGCCACGCCGTCGGGGATGAAGATGGCCTCGTAGAGGAAGTCGTCCAGCAGCGGCGTCTCGTCGGTTCGTATCTGCCGGAATAGTACTGTCTCGGAGCAGAAGAACTCTGGCTGCTTGGGAGCTGCGAAGGTGCGCTCTATCATAGCCACATGCGAGAGATATTCGGGGTCGGTGAAGGCTACGGCACCTGTCGGGCAGATGCGTCGGCAGGCCTGGCACTTGATGCAGATGCCGTCGAAGGAGGGCAAGCCGTCGTTGCCATTGATACTTCCCATCGGGCATATCTCCATGCATTTGCCGCAGCGTGTGCAGCGGTCGGGGTTGCAGGAAGGCTTTGCCTTCAGGAAGCCTGCGGGGGCGTTGTTCGTCTTTAGCGGCGTGTAGTATTTCTCCGGGTGGGCTTCGCCGGGAACTTTTAAAAGTGAAAAGTGAAAAGTAAAAAGTGAAATCTTTGCGGCTACCTGATTGGCGAAGCGGTCGAGGGCGGCGAGGTCTTCCTCGTTGGGGCGGCCTGCGCCGAGGGTGTCGCTGAACGAGTGGCGCGTCACCATTGCGGCGGCCCCCACGGGCTTCATGCCGCCATCCTCCATCAATCCCACCAGCTCGGCTAGCGCGTTGTCGTAGGCGCGGTTGCCGAAGGTCACCAATGCTATGCTCTTGTTGCCTGAGTGGGTGAGGGCGGCACGGACGTAGTCGAGGGTCTTGTTTGGGATGCGGCCGGCGTAGACGGGCGTTGCCCAGAGGACGATATCATCGGTGTCAAACTGCGGCAGATGCTCACGTTCGCGCGGCAAGGTGTAGGAGTGGTATTCCACCTCGGCATGCAGCAGCCGGCCAAGCGTCCCGGCCAGATGCTGCGTCACCTGGAGTGTGCCGCCCGTGGGGCTGAAATAGTATACCTTGACCTTTGCCATATCCGATGGTTTCATTGCATTGGGGAGAAGGGGCATTTCTTTCCGATGCACTGTTCGTTTATCTGACTGCGCGAGCAGCGCACCTCAGGCTTCTCCATTTCCACGCCGAGGTTTTCTTTCACAAAATCGATGGCTGTCAATACCGAAAGATATGAGTCGCGCTTGCAGCATCGGGGACCTCCATTTTCGGCCACCTGCTCCAGCGCACGCGAGGTCATCAGGTTGCACAGCCGCCAGGTGTTGGTGGAGAAGGGTGTGTTGCGTGTGACAATCGACATGAAGATGCCGGTGCTTATTGAGGCTCCGCAGGCTCCCATATATCCGCACGCTCCGCCAGGTACCTGCTGTCCGCGTTCCACCACCTCGGCGAGAGCCGACGTTATATCCAACTTCGCGCTGTCGGGCAGGCAGTTGTTGTAGGCCGTCAGCAGCGCGGCACCGACAAGAACATGGTGTTCAGGGCCGTGCATGTGGCATTCTGGCTGCGACATCAGTCGCTCCAGTATCTCTATCGGGTTGCGCGATGTGTCCTCCAGGCATAGAGATACAAGAGGGTTTGTCTCTTCTACCTTCGTTTCTTGGGCTAGGATGGTTTCTTTCGGCGTTTCTTTGCACGATGTGGCCACAAGTGCCATCATGGCCACAATTCCGAATATTGTCAGTATCTTTTTCATTTTTGGCAGTTTATTTCTCCGTTTGCGACGATGGCGGCGGTGCCGCCCACGTAGATTGTGCCGTCGGCAGTGATACGTGTTGCCACCACCGAGGGTCTCCCCATCGCCTCACCCTGCAGGAAGGAAAAGTCTCCCGCAGCGGGGATTACGCCGTGGGTTGACAGATAATGCGTCAGCGCGGCGTTGGCTGTGCCGGTGGCTGATTCCTCGGGTATGCCGTACTGTGGGGCGAAGTCGCGGACGTGGGCGGTGATTGTTTGATTGCTTGATTGCCTGATTGCTTGAGTGGGGATGGCAAAACAATGGAAACTGACGGCCTTGTGCTTCTCCGTAAGCGCGGCGACGGCCTCCATGTCGGGGTGCAAGGCATTGAGCGTAGCTACATCTGAAATTGGTATCATGATATCCTCCAAGCCGGCGTAGGCCACCTGGATGGGCAGCGTAGGACGGTAGCCGTCGATGCCGAGAGCCTTGTAGATTGGTGCTGTGTCGGCAACGGTCTTCACGATGCGGGGCGCGGCCATCTGCATCATCACCTTGTCGCCCGCCTCGATGCAGAGGTCGCCAGCAAGAGTGTGGCACATACAGCGTCCTTCCGCCAACCCGAGGCTGTGCAGCAACGAGAAGGTGGCTAAGGTGGCGTGGCCGCACAGATCCACCTCGGCCGTCGGCGTGAAGTAGCGCAGGTGGTATTCCGTCGGGGCAAGCCTGCGTACGAAGGCCGTCTCCGAGTAGCGCAGTTCAGCCGCAATCCTTGTCATCAGGCCTTCGTCGGGGAAGGTTTCTCCGTCCAGGAGAACGACTCCGGCGGGATTTCCCCCGAAGGGGTGGTCCGTGAAAGCATCGACGATATAGTATTTCATTGTTCCTGTATGTGTTTCAATTGTGCGACCAGCTCGTCGCTGATGTTGTTGCCCAGCTGGCGGCAGACGTCCTGGCTCCAGCGCTGCGCCATTGCAATGCGGTCGTTGATGCCCTTTAGCTTTGCGTAGATGTAGCCGGCGTTGAAGTTGTCTCCGGCACCTACGGTGCTGGCGGTCTCTATGGGCTGTACGGGGAAGCTCTCGCAGCCGTTGGGGGTGAAGAGGCGTATTGGGCGGGCACCGTCGGTCAGGATCAGCGTTGGGCAACAGGGGCGTACCCGCTCGTAGACGGCCGCTCCGTCGTTGAGGCCAAAGAGGTATCCAAAGTCCTCCGTAGAGCCACGCACCACGTCGGCCAGCCGCATGTTTTCCTCGATATTGGGCATAACATTGGGCAGGTCGGCGATATGATTCTTGCGGAAGTTGACATCGTAGTAGAGCCAGGCACCGGCCTCGCGGGCCTCGCGGAGCAGCTTGCCCACCAC
>JBGUZF010000013.1:0-34684 GCA_045222795.1 Bacteroidales bacterium | reverse complement strand
GTTCCGTCATGATAACGATTAGTATCCGGCCAGTTGTAGACATAGAGATACGGATATGTCTGCAATGTATCGTATTGCAAAGAGTCACAATGCCTCCAGATGGAATCATTATTCTGGGCAACGCCAATGGACCCCAGCCCCACAAATGCAACCAAAAAGATTATTCTACGCATATTTTACTAATTCTGATAGGTTCTGTGATTTATGGTTAATAGTTTTCCGACTGCAAAGATACAAACATTTTTCCGTTCCTGCAAATCTTTTTTCCTGGAAGCCCACCCCTAGGGAACCTCTCCGGTTCCTCTCCGGCTCCTCTCCGCCTCCCCTCCGGCATTGCAAACAAATGTTAAAAATGCCAATCGTACGCCCTGATAATTACATCATACCCGACATGTTGCCAATATGTTACGTGATTTTAACACTTTTAGTTGCCTGATTGTCAAGGATAAGACCCCTCTACCTCCGAGTCAACTCCGAGTCATGTCCGAGTCAACTCCGAGTCACCTCCACCGGTGGGTGGCGGGGGTATGTCGGTGGTGGCTTGTGGCGATGGTTTTGTATTCGGGAAAAGTACGCCCAAAAAGCGGAATATGGCGTTGCCAGATGGGCTTTTGCGGTGGTTTTGGGATGGAAAGTTGAAAAAATATTTAGCTGATAATGTGGTGATTGTAAAATTATTTTACGAAAAAAAACTATATATTGAAAAAAAAGTGTAATATTGCAATTTGATTATAGGCATGTAATATGATAAAAATGAAGTTGAAAAGGACGCTGAAAGGGGTGCTGCTGGGCACGATGCTGCTGGCATCGGGCATGGCGTCGGCACAGGACATCGGCTTCTCTCAATTCTACGCTAACCCGCTGTATATGAACCCGGCATTCGCCGGTACGGCAGTGGCTCCGCGCATAGCGTTGACCTATCGTGGCCAGTGGCCCGGACTTGTCAGCGCATTTACTACTGTTTCGGCATCATACGACCAGTATGTCAGTGATTTGCATGGCGGTATAGGTGTGCTCCTGATGACCGACCGTGTGGGTGACCATGGCGCCTTGTCGACCAACTTGATGGGTGCCATGTATGCCTTCAACTTCCGCATCAGCCGCGAGGTGAACATCAGCGCCGCCCTGCAGGTGTCGCTTGTGAACACCAACCTGAAGTGGGACGAAAATCTGCGCTTCCCTGAGCAGATTCACGAGCAGTACGGTTTCGCCTATCCCAACAACGCCGCTAGACCCGACAAAACCAGCCAGTGGGCCGCCGACTTCAATGCCGGTGTGTTGGCCTACGGCGACAAGTGGTATGCCGGCCTGGCCGTGTCGCACCTTACGCAACCCAATGTGGCCTTCTATTCTGAGGACCGCGTGCCTATAAAACTCACCGTCCATGGTGGCGGTCTGATCAACGTCTCGGAGGAGCGCCGCCGCCAGTCGTCGCTCTCGCTGGGTACCCCTATCATCTCGCCCAATGTTATCTACCAGTATCAGGGCGGCCTGCACTATTTCAACTACGGTCTTTACCTCGACTGGATGCCGTTCCTGGTGGGCGTGTGGTTCCGCAACGGTGTGGAGAATGCCGACGCCTTCATCTTCCAGGTGGGTGTGCAGCAGGACTATTTCAAGGTGGGCTACAGCTACGACGTCACAGTCAGCAAGCTGGCCAACAGCACGGCAGGTGCGCACGAGGTTACCATCGGCGTGATGCTCCCCGTGCCCGAGCAGAAGAAGAAGGTGAAAGCCATCCGCTGCCCGTCGTTCTAATAAGTTAAAAAAGCATAACGCTGAAACAAAAAACGCCTTTGCGCGTTAAATAAAGAAAATAATATCACAGTCGCATGGCAAGCACAGCGGCAGTGAAGAACAAATAAAGAATAACAAACAAAAAGGACATATGAAGATTCTACGATTTTCATGCCTCGTGGCCGCAGCGGCACTGCTGCTGGCTGGATGCTCCAACAAGGCCGGCAAGTCGTCGACCACCGGTTGGAACTACAACGACCCCGAGTGGGGCGGATTTGAAGTCTCTGACGAAACCGAGCAAGGCACAGCACCCGGTTTGGTGTTCATCGAGGGTGGCTCGTTCGTCATGGGCCACGTCACCGAGGACACCCGCTACCGCTGGGACAACATGGCCCACACCGTCACCGTCTCGTCGTTTTATCTCGACGAGTGCGAGGTGAGCAACCGCGACTACCGCGAGTTCGTCTACTGGATGAACCGCGCCTATGGCGAGGAGTACCCCGACCGTGTCAGCCGCATCATCCCCGACACCGCTGCCTGGCGTGACCGTCTGGCTTGGCGCGAGGGCTTTGTGGACTACTACTTCCAGAGCCCGTCGTATGACGAGTACCCCGTGGTCGGCGTCAGTTGGCTGCAGGCCACCTCGTACAGCACCTGGCGTACCGACCGCCTCAACGAGAAGATTCTCGTCGACCGCGGCTATCTGACTCTCGACCAGGAGAACCTCGGTACCACCGCCTTCCAGACCGACGTCTACCTCGCCGGCCGCTATGAGGGCGACGCCCGTGGTAAGAAAGACCTCAACCCCGCCGCCGGTGGCGAGGACCGCAACATCAAGAAGACCGACGGTATCCTCTACCCCTACTACCGTCTGCCAACAGAGGCTGAGTGGGAGTTTGCTGCCCTCGGCCTGATTGGCAACACCTACGACGAGCGTGTCGTCGAGCACAAGACCTACCCCTGGGCCGGCCAGAGCCTCCGTTCGGCCAACAAGAAATATTACGGCCAGTTCCTTGCCAACTTCAAGCGTAGCCGTGGCGACGCCATGGGTATCGCCGGCAACCTGAACGACGGTTGGGACTACACCTGCCCCGTGAAGTGGTACTTCCCCAACGACTACGGTCTGTACAACATGGCCGGCAACGTCAGCGAGTGGTGCATGGATGTTTATCGTAAGGTCGTCAACCCGCGTGGTGGCGAAGACCTCGACCCCTTCCGTGGTAACATTTATATGACCTATGAGAAGGACGAGGACGGTGGCGTTCTGATGGGCGAAGACGGTTTCATCGTCTACAAGTACGAGGATCCCAACAACAACCGCCGCAACTACCGCCAGTCGAACAACGTCAACTATCTCGACGGTGATCGTTCTTCGCAGCTCGAGAAGTGGCAGGACGATACCGACGCCGCTGCTGCCGAGGCCGAAGAAGAGGTCGAGGAAGACGAGGATGGCGAAGAGGTGGAGAAATCGACGGAGAGCGACGACGACAAGTGGACGGAGAACATGTACCGCCGCGAGACCAGCACCAAGGACAACCCCAGCTCGTCGCTGGTCAACAACCACGTGCGCGTCGTCAAGGGTGGCAGCTGGAAAGACCGTGCCTACTACCTGCAGGCCAGCACCCGCCGCTACTACGACCAGAACAAGTCTACCTCCTGGATTGGATTCCGCTGCGCTATGGACCGTCTCGGTTCGCGCGCCAGATAAACGGCTATAGCACACTAAGTGTGCGGGCGACTTCTAAAACCACAGCCCTACAAGGCCGTACTTTTAGAAGTCGCCTCTTTTTTTCTCAAGGATGACAAAACGACTGATAACACTGCTGTTGCTGCTGGCAGTTGCCACTATGGCATGCGGCCAGAAACTGATAGAATACACATCGGGCATGGGGTCGCGCGACCCAAACCGCTCCGAGGTGTGGATACTCTATCAGAATGTTGTCGCTACACACGAGGGTATGACCCTAAGGGCCGACTCGGCACACTACAACACCGAGGAGAACAGCTTCACCGCTTTCCGCAACATACACATCACCCTTACCGACACCACCTTCATCTACGGCAACCGTCTGTTCTACAACGGCAACACCCGCGTGCTTGATATATGGGCCGACACAGTGGTGCTCATCGACGGCGGCACGGTGCTCAAGGCCAACCATCTCACCTACGAACGCAACCGCTCCACAGCCTACTACACCCTCTGGGGGCATGCCACCAGCGACGACCGCACGCTCGACAGTCGTCAGGGCGAGTACAACTCGGAGCTCAAGATGTTCTATATATATAATGATGTGAACCTCCGCGACTCGTCGATGCTGCTGGTCACCGATACGCTGCTCTACAACACCGTGAACAAGGTGGCGCATTTCGAGAGTCCCACCTACATCTACAGCGACTCGTCGGTCATCTACAGTGAGCTGGGCGACTACAACACCGATACCCGCTACGCTATATCGTTCCGTGGCTCGCATGTGAGCAACCAGGGCCGCACAATCGACAGCGACACGCTCTACTACGACGAATATATGGAATACGGCAAGGCCCGCGGCAACGTGCGAATCTACGATTCGGTGAACGACCTCACCTGCACCGGCCGCTACGGCGAGACGCATCAGAAATACCGCTACTCCTTCGTCACCGACAGCGCCCATGTGCTGTTTGTCGACAAAGGCGACTCGCTGTTCATGCACGCCGACACGATATATGTCACCAACGACAGCCTCAACGAGCTCTCCACCGTGAGGGCCAGCCATAAGGTAAAGGTCTTCCGCCGCGACGCACAGGCCATGTGCGATTCGGTGTTCTATTCGGCCACCGACTCGATACTGTCCATGTACAAAGACCCCGTGCTGTGGTACGAGCACTATCAGTGCACGGCCGATACCATCGAGCTGCTGCATGACTCGTCGGGCCTCAAGCAGGCCTTCCTGCGCACCAACTGCTTCGCGATACAGCAGGTGGACATTTCCAAGTTCAACCAACTGAAGGGCAAGCAGGGCGTGGTATATTTCACCGACGGCAATCCCGACTACGTTGACATATTGGAAAATGCCCAGATAGTGTTCTACATTACTGAAGAGGACAGTGCCAAGGGTTCGGCACTGGTGGGAGTGAATGCCGGCGTAGGTACCGATATGCGAATCTATTTCGACACCTCAGGTGCCGCCTCACGGGTGGTGACATACGACAACCCCGACATGCAGACCTATCCCGTGGGCAAGCTCCCCGACGAGTGGAAACGGCTGATAGACTTCAAGTGGCGTTCTGCCAATCGGCCGCGCAAGCCCGAGGATGTGTTTGTGTGGTGACAAAATGTCAGTAACGACTGCCATTGGCAGTCTTTTTGCTATATATAATAGGTGTAAACAATATTTAAGCAATGAGCAAAAAGGAACATAATACCACCGAGACAGAAGAACTGAAAGAAGAGCCCGTGGTCCAGGAGGCTGAGGAACAGCAACAGGAGCCCGAGGCTGCCGCCGAACCTACGGCAGAGGACAAACTGCAGGAGATGGGCGAGAAACTGGCCACGCTTAACGACAAATACCTGCGTCTCTATTCCGAATACGAGAACTACCGCAAGCGTACCAACCTTGAGAAAGCCGACCTGCTGCTCAACGGTTCGCGCGAGATGATGAAGTCCATACTGCCCATTATCGACGACTTCGAGCGCGCCCTCGCCGTGAAGAACGACGATGAAGGAGTGCAGCTGATATACAACAAGATGATGAAGATTCTGGAGCAGAAAGGCCTGAAGGCCATGGAGGTGAAGGGCGAGAAGTTCGACGAGAGTCTCCACGAGGCTGTGACTCAGATCCCCGCCCCGGCTCCCGAACAGAAAGGTACGGTGATTGACGTGATAGAGAAAGGCTACTACCTCAACGACAAGGTGCTCCGCTACGCCAAAGTGGTGGTGGCTTGCTGAGTTTAGAAATAGGAGTTAAGAGTTATGGCAAAGAGAGACTACTATGAAGTGCTGGGCGTCGACAAGAACGCCACACCCGAAGAACTGAAGAAGGCTTACCGCAAGCTTGCCCTGCAGTATCACCCCGACCGCAACCCCGGCGACAAAGAGGCTGAGGAGAAGTTCAAGGAGGCTGCCGAAGCCTACGATGTGCTCAGCAATCCCGACAAGAAAGCACGCTACGACCAGTTCGGTATGGCCGGCATGGAAGGCGCCTATGGCCAGGGCGGCATGAATATGAACGACATATTCTCAAACCTCGGCGACTTGTTCGGCGACCTCTTCGGTGGCGGTTTCCGCACGGGTTTCACTGGCTTTGGCGGTGGCGGCGGCGCCGCACGCCGTGTGCTCCGCGGCACCAACCTGCGCATAAAGGTGAAGCTGACATTGGAGGAGATTGAGCGCGGCTGCGAGAAGAAGATAAAGGTGAGCAAATACGTGCCCTGCAAGACCTGCAACGGCAGTGGTGCCCGCGACGGCAAGACCGAGACCTGCCCCCATTGCCACGGCACAGGTGTGGTGGTCGAGACCAAGCGCACGATGCTCGGCATGATGCAGACGCAGAGCGCCTGCCCGCAGTGCGGCGGCGAAGGCCGTATCGTCAAAGACAAATGCCACGACTGCCACGGCGACGGCATAGTGAAGAGCGAAGAGATTATCACCATCAACATACCCGCTGGTGTTCAGGACGGCATGCAACTGGCCATGCAGGGTCAGGGCAACGCCGCTCCACGCGGTGGTATTGCCGGCGACCTCCTGGTGCTGATAGAGGAACAACCCCACGACCTCTTCGAGCGTCAGGACGCCAACCTCTACTATAATGCATTCATCACCTTCAGCGAGGCTGCTCTCGGTTCGACGGTGGAGATACCCACCCTCGGCGGCAAGGTGAAGATAAAGATAGACCCCGGTACCCCGTCGGGCCGCGTGGTAAGACTGCGCGGCAAGGGCCTGCCGGTTGTGAACGGTTACGGACGCGGCGACCTGCTGGTGTGCCTCAACGTATGGGTGCCAAAGAATCTGAACAAAGAAGAGAAGAAGACCCTCGAAGACTTGCAGAAGCACGACAACTTCCAGCCCAACCCGACCAAGCAGGAGCGAGGCTTCTTCGACAAGATGAAAGAAATGTTCAACTGATGACAGAGGCTTTCCTGCACTACATCTGGCAACATCAGTTGCTGGGCGACGGGCTGACCACCACCGATGGCCAGCCTGTCGTGTGCCATCGTGCAGGCGAACTGAACCATGATTCGGGTCCCGATTTCATAGGTGCCCACCTGAAGATTGGTGAGGTGGAATGGGTCGGAAATGTGGAAGTCCACGTGCACTCTTCCGACTGGCGTGCCCACCGGCATTCGCAGGATGCTGCTTATAACAACTTGCTGTTGCATGTCGTCTACGAGGACGACTGCGAGGTGCGCCAACAGAACGGCAAAGCGCCGCTGACACTAGAACTGAAACCCTACCTCCATCCGTCGCTGGTGGCCAACTACGACTCGTTGATGGCCCCCAAGCCCGAATTGGGTATCCCCTGTGCCAAACGGATCGCAGAGGTGCCGCGGCTCATGGTTGATTCTACCCTTGAACGTCTGACCCTCGAACGCATAGAGCAGAAGTCCGGCACCGTGCGCCGTCTGCTGGAAGAGAGTCATGGCAGCTGGGAGCAGACCTGCTATTGGCTTATGGCACACTATTTCGGCGGCAAGGTCAACGCCCTTCCGTTTGAACTATTGGCCAAGGCCACCGATCAGCGGCTCCTGGCCTGCTGGAAAGATAACCCGCAGCGTATCGAAGCGTTGCTCATTGGACAGGCAGGACTGCTGGAGGGTTATTTTGAGGACAGCTACCCCCGTTGCCTGCAGGCCGACTATGAGGCGCTGTGTGGTGCGGCGGACTTGCATCCCCTCGGAGGACAGATGTGGAAGTTCCATCGTGTCCGTCCTGCCAGTTTTCCGACAATACGTATCAGTCAGTTCGCGGCTCTGGTATGCCGCTCGTCCAATCTCTTTGCCACGTTGCTGGAAGCTACGGAGGTGAAGCAGATAGAACGTCTGTTCGACTTGCAAGCCTCGGAATATTGGGACAACCATTACCGCTTCGACCTTCCAACAGAAAAGGCTGCACCGAAGCGTATGGGACGGTCGCAGGCGCAGATGCTTATTATCAACGCATGGGTGCCGCTATTGTTCGTATATGGCTCCATGCACGGTCAGCAAAAGTATAAGGACCAAGCCGTAAATCTGCTGGAGCAGATGCCTGCCGAGGATAATGCCATAGTGCGCCGTTGGCGCCAGGTCGGCGTCGATGCCAAGTCGGCAGCCACCAGTCAGGCTTTGATTCAGCTATACTCTAACTACTGCAACAACCGCAATTGCCTTGAATGCCGCATAGGCTACCAAATATTGAAACACAAATGAAAGTATCGGAAATAGCGGGAATAGTTAAATCGGAACGATGCACCCTGGCAATGCCTGAAGCCGATGTGCGTCATCTGCTTACCGACAGCCGCCGCCTTGTTGAGCCCGAAGGCACTGTCTTCTTCGCCATCGTCACCAGTCGCAACAGTGGTGTCAACTATATTCATGACATGCACGAGGCCGGTGTGCGCTCGTTTGTGGTACCGACCGACTGTGAGGTGGGTTACGAAGACGCCAATGTGTGGTATGTCGCTGACGTTGTCGGTGCCTTGCAGAGCCTTGCCGCGCATCATCGCGCGCAGTACATGGTGCCTGTCATCGGCATAACGGGCAGCAACGGCAAGACCATTGTCAAAGACTGGCTCGTGCAGCTCCTCTCACCTGAGGGTCGCATGGTGTCGAGTCCCAAGAGCTACAACTCGCAGATAGGTGTCCCGCTGTCGGTGTGGCAACTCGACGGCGAAGAACGTATGGCAGTCTTCGAGGCCGGCATATCCGAGGCTGGAGAGATGACCAAACTGGAGCGTGTCATAAAGCCCACGATAGGTATCTTCACCAACATAGGTCAGGCTCACGACGAGAACTTCCTGACCCGTGGGCAGAAGATAGCCGAGAAGCTGCAGCTCTTCACCCATTGCGAGACGCTTATCTACTGCTCCGACCATCATGACATCCATTCCGCCGTCAGCGGTATCGAGAGTTTCCGCCGGGTACGGCTCTTCACATGGGGTTCGTCGCCCGAGTGTGACCTGCAGGTGTTGTCTTCTACAGTTGACGACCATAACACAGTCTTTACGCTTGCAGTACAGGGAGGCGAGCCGTTCACGGTAACGATTCCATTCGTCGACCGTGCCTCGCAGGAGAATGCTATGCATTGTGTGGCGGCGATGGTGCTACTGGGCTATGGAAAGGACATTATAGCCTCGCGCATGCTCTCGCTGGCACCTGTCGAGATGCGCCTCGAGATGAACGAGGCTATCGGCAACAGTCTGCTCATCAACGACAGTTACAGCCTTGACTTGAATTCACTCACCATAGCCCTCGACTATCTCGGCCACGTACATCAGCACCCCAACCGCACGCTTATCCTCAGCGATATGCTGCAGACGGGTATCCCTGACCGCGAGCTTTACTCACAGGTGGCCTCGTTGGTCGCAATGAAAGGCATCACACGCCTCATCGGCGTAGGTGAGTCAATCTCGCGTTGCCGCGACTGCTTCACGGGCTTTGACGCCGAGTTCTTTCCATCGACACAGGACTTCATAGACCGTTACGACTTCTCCCTGTTCTCCAATCAGACAATACTCCTCAAGGGTGCCCGTAGGTTTGCCTTCGAGCGTATTGCCAAATTGCTGCAGCGAAAGAACCACGAGACGGTGATGGAGGTGAACCTCGACGCGCTGGTGAAGAACCTCAACTACTACCGTTCCCGTCTCAACCCTTCGACGAAACTGATGGCTATGGTAAAAGCCTCCAGTTACGGTGCCGGAAGGGTGGAGGTGGCATCGACGCTGCAGTTCAACCATGTCGACTACCTCACTGTTGCCTATGCCGACGAGGGGGTAGAGTTGCGACGCGGCGGCATCACCCTCCCAATCATGGTCATGAACCCCGAGGAGGCATCGTTCGACGACATCATACGCTACCGACTCGAACCAGATATCTACAACTTCCGCATACTCGACCTTTTCGCAGAGAAACTCTCCACTCTCCACTCCACACTCTCCACTCCGTACCCAATCCATATTGAGTTTGACACCGGTATGCACCGCCTGGGCTTTGTCGGTGCCGACCGTCCGAAGCTTGACAGCCGTCTGGCAGAACTGGCGTCGTTGCTCGCAGTGCAGAGCGTTTTCACCCATCTCGCCTGTGCCGACGACCCGACAATGGACGACTTCACGCAACGGCAGATTGACCTCTTCCGCCAGTGGAGTAAGGGTCTTCCCGGTATTAAACACATACTGAACTCCAGCGGTATCACCCGTTTCCCCGAGGCACAGATGGACATGGTGCGCCTGGGCATCGGCCTTTACGGTGTCAGCCCTGAACCCGAGGTGCAGCAGCATTTACGCCAAGTCAGCCGTCTCGTCTCGCGTATTTCGCAGATTAAGGACATCCCGGCCGGTGATACCGTCGGCTATAACGGCCGGTGGCGCGCCACCCGCGACTCACGCATAGCCATAGTGCCTATGGGCTATGCCGACGGTCTGCACCGTGGCCTCGGCTATTGCCGCGGCAATGTGCTCGTCGACGGACATGAGGCCCCCATCATAGGCAGCGTATGCATGGATATGTGTTTCGTCGATGTCACCGACATCGACTGCGCCGAGGGCGACCGTGTCGTAATCTTCGGCGAAGGCGACCTCCTGCAACGCAATGCCAAAGCAGCCCACACCATATCCTACGAGCTGCTTACGGCTGTTTCCCCGCGAGTCAAACGTATTTATTACCACGAAGAATAATGACTCGGAATGAAACTTTTTGACTCTTTTTACGTTTAATATGTAAAATGAAGAAAAAGATACTCTTGGACGACCTTGGCGAACTATTTGCCAAAGGAATGAATATAAAGGCCGACATAGTGCCGATGATCGACGAAGACAATGAGGACCTCTTGTTGAACGACGACGGCATTGAAGGGGAGATGCCTGTGTTGCCGGTAATGGACCAGGTGCTCCTCCCCGGTGTCATACTGCCTATCGCCGCCCGCCGCGAGAAATCCCGCCAGTTGCTCGACGAGGCCGGCAAACGCCATATCCTGGTATTTACCCAGCGCAATGATATAGACGACCCGACAGACATAGACCTCTACCCTGTGGGCGTCGTGGCCAAGGTGCTTAAAGTGTTTGAAGTCCGTGAGGATACCACAGTGGCTGTGCTGCAGGGTGTGCAGCGTTGCCACTCCCTCATGCTGACCCACATCTCCCCATATATGAAAGGCCGTGTCGTGCTGGCGCCGGAGAGCTCCGACGGCATGCAGACGGCCATCTTCAAGCGCAAGATGAAACAGCTGCGCACGCAGTACTCCGATTTGACCAAGCTGCGCATGCAGGACGATGAACTCGGCTCCATGCTCAGTGGCATCGGCAGCGACAAGATATTCATCAACTTCGCCGCCACGCACATGGAGGTCGACGCCTCTGTGAAGTACGAGATGCTGGCCTGCGACAGTTATGTGAAGCGTGTCGACAAGATGCTTGAACAGATGGGCACCTTGAAAGGTCTTGAGGAACTGCGCCGCGAGATTGACGACAAGACCCGCGACGTCATAGGGCGTCAGCAGCGCGAATACTTCCTGCGCCATCAGATAGATGTCATACAGGAGGAACTGGGAGACAAAAACGGCGGGAACTCGCCTTTCGGTCCCAATCCCGACCTCGACGAACTGCGCGAGAAAGCCAAGAGCGTGGAGATGGACGCTGCCGTGCGCGAAGTCTTCGACAAGGAACTCAAGAAGACCGCCCGCATATCGCCGGTCTCGCCCGACTATACCGTACAGTTGACATATCTGGAGACTATCCTCGATGTTCCGTGGCACAAAAGTGCCGAGGGCGACCTCGACATCGCCAAGGCACGCCGCGTCATGGATGCCGACCACTACGGCATTGAAAAGGTCAAGGAACGCATAGTGGAGTATCTGGCTGTGATGAAACACCGTCAGGACAGAAAGCTTACAGCCCACAACGCGCAGGTGCTCTGCCTCGTGGGTCCTCCAGGCACCGGCAAGACATCCATCTGCCGCAGCATGGCCTCCGCCATGGGTCGTCCCTACCGTCGCATAGCCCTTGGTGGCATGCACGACGAGGCCGAGATACGTGGACACCGCCGCACATACGTCGGAGCCCTACCGGGTCGCATCGTGCAGGAACTTGTCAAGGCCGAGGTCAACAACCCCGTCTTTGTCCTCGACGAGATAGACAAAGTGCAGCGCTCCTCTTTCAACGGCGACCCCACCTCGGCACTCCTCGAGGTGCTCGACCCTGAGCAGAACGCCCATTTCCACGACAACTACCTCGGCCTCGACGTCGACCTCTCCAATGTCTTCTTCATAGCCACCGCCAACAACCTCTCCGAGGTGCACCCGGCTCTGCTCGACCGCATGGAGATTATCGACTTCAGCGGCTATGTCCTCGAAGAGAAATGCGAGATTGCCCGCCGCCACCTTCTTCCGCGGATCATGACCGATACCGGCGTCGACCGCCGCACGCTCCGTTTCCCTGACGAAATCATAGCGCAGGTGATAAACGAGTACACCCGCGAGGGTGGTGTGCGCCAGCTTGAGAAACAACTCTCCAAACTTGTGCGCCACCGTGTGGTGATGGCTGAGAGTGGCGACAAGGCCAGTGCCTCTGTAACCGCCGCCGAAGTCAAGCAGGTCCTCGGTCTGCCTATCCACAACAGCGAGCGCTCGCAGCGCGTTGCCCGCGAGGGTGTTGTCACTGGTCTCGCCTGGACGCCCGTGGGTGGCGAGATACTCTTCATAGAGTCGTCCCTTGCGGGTGGCAAGGGAACCCTCACCATGACCGGCAACCTCGGCGATGTGATGAAGGAGTCGGCAACCTTGGCTTTCGAATATCTCAAGTCCAACGCCTCGCACTTCGGCATTGACCGAAAGAAGCTCGACGAGAGTAATATCCATATCCATGTCCCCGAAGGCGCCACTCCCAAGGACGGTCCCTCGGCAGGCATCACCATGTTCGTGGCCATGGTCTCCGTCCTCACCCACAGCAAGGTGCGCCCCAACTTCGCCATGACTGGCGAAATCACCCTCCGCGGTGACGTAACACCCGTGGGCGGCATCAAGGAGAAGATCCTCGCCGCCAAGCGTGCCGGCATCACCGACATCATCCTCTGTGAGGACAACCGCCGCGATATTGAAGACATCACCGCCGATTATCTGCGCGGACTCACCTTCCATTATATCCAGAGCATGAGCGAGGCTCTGCCACTGGCTCTTGTAGGCTGGCATGATGGCTCCGCCAAACGTATCACGAAAAAAGCAAAGAAATCATGAATAATACCACCTCTTGGAATTGTCTGTTGTCAAAGGCACTGCTGCTTATTGCAGTTGTGGCTTTCAACTTTCAACTTTCAACTTTCAACTTGATTCACGCCCAGGAGTCGGCTTTCAACGCCAACCATCAGAAGATGGCTATCCTGCCTGGAGAGGTGACGGGAGTGTCCATAGTCGATGGCGATCTCTATTGCTATGCCTCGTCGGTACTCCTCATGGCACAGCGTAGCGGCGAACAGCTCTTGGGTTTCTGGGCCGACACACAGTATGTGCGCCTTGCCGAGGGCATCAACTACCTCGTGCGCCATCCGTCCACCGGCGACCTCTACTTCACCTGTCCTGATAAGATGGGCCATTCCATCCTCTATGTTTACCATCAGCCCGAGGGCAAGAAAGGCAAGGTGAAGAAGGTGCGCATGTCGGGAATGACTGTTGAGCACCCCACCTTCACTGCCGACGGCCATATCATGATATTCTCCTCGCGCGACCGTCGTCGCAGCTTCGGTGGCTACGACCTCTGGTATTCCCTCTTCGAGGATGGCAAATGGTCGCGCCCCGTCAACCTCGGCAACCGTATCAACACCACGTATGACGAGATATCGCCCTCCATCTACCGCGACTGCCTCCTCTTCTCCTCCAACGGCCATGATACCGACCATTCCTACCTCAACATATACTCCACGCGCCTCATCGCCGACCATGCCATAGGCGACACCATCGGCATGCTGCAGATAGGCCGTTGCCGTGTGCAGAAGCTCCCCGAGCCGCTCAACAGCGACGATGCCGACGACATCGACATGGCCATCGACACCCTGCGCGGCTGCGGATACTGGGTCTCCAAGCGTGTCGAGAGCGACAGCGACTCGCAGCTCTACTCCTTCTCCGGCACCCTCGACGGCGTCCTGCTGTGGGGCCGTGTCAAGGATAAATACGACAACCCGCTCTCGTCCGTTCGTGTGACGGCACTTCAGAGCGGACTGCCCGTCTGCAACACCCTCACCGACGACGACGGCTTCTACCGTCTCTACCTCCAGTGCGACCAATACTACGAACTCACCTATCAACACAACGGCTACTTCATAACCTTCGAGGATATCAACACCACTAAGGAGGACGGCGAATACCTTATCAGCGAGGCTACGCTGGATGTAACCATGGATAACCTCTCTCTCGGGCAGCGCATCTTCTTCGACGACCTCTTCGGCCCTGGCGCCGACCTCGAGCTCAGCGACCGTGGGCGCGACAAGCTGGCTCCGCTCCTCCGCTTCCTCTCCGACAATCCCCACATGCATGTCGATGTGTCCCTCAGCAATGACATCACCAATGACCCATCCTTCAATGGCCTGCTCACTACCCACCGCCTGCAGACCATCGAGCGCTACCTTTATGCTCAGGTGCCGTCGTCGGTGACCATCACCACCAACAACGCCTGTGCAGGACGTGCTGGCTGCAACACCGCCACCGGTCTTTCCCGCCTTGCTGTGGTAATCACAGAGGAGTAGCAAAAATGGTCTTTGCCGCTCGTGGGTAAAGTCAAAAAATACCGCACCGTAAAGGTGTATGTTAAAAATATTGTGCTGACAGATAGCACTATACAAGCAAAAGTAAAAAAATATTTT
Source organism: Bacteroidales bacterium (assembly GCA_045222795.1). GTDB lineage: Bacteria > Bacteroidota > Bacteroidia > Bacteroidales > P3 > Colimorpha. The sequence continues at coordinate 19,933 of JBGUZF010000013.1, read as the reverse complement.
GCCGTATCGCGAAAAGTTAGTACTTTTGCACCCGCTTTTTGAGAGAAAAAAGCTCCACGATTGTTCGAAAAACAATTACAATTGTTCGGGGTGTGGCGCAGTTGGCTAGCGCACTTGCATGGGGTGCAAGGGGTCGAAAGTTCGAGTCTTTTCACCCCGACCAATTTCTAAAGAGGGCTTGACGGAAACCGCCAAGCCCTCTTTTTTACTTTTTACTTTTTATTTTTCACTTTTCACTTTTCACTTTTCACTTCTTTACAGTTCCTCTTCCAGTGTCCAGAGCCGGTTGGTGTTCGACCCCTTCACCAGTACCGTGGCACCGCTCAAGGGCTTCTCCTTGAGATAGGTTTGCAGGCTTTCGGTGTCGGCAAAGCGCAGCATGTAGGGCGGCAGGGTTATGCCGTCGAACTCTGGCCCTACCAGCAGGCACTGCTCGGGCTTTATGGCCTCCAGTTCCGCCACCAGCTGCTTGTGCTCCTTGCGCTCGTCGGCGCCCAGCTCGTGCATGCCGCCGATGATGGCCACCTTGTGGTCGGCCTGCAGCTGTCCGAAGCTCTCTATGGCCACGGCCATCGACGAGGGGTTGGCATTGTAGCAGTCCAGGTACAGCGTGTTGCGCTCGGTACGCTTGAACTGCGAGCGGTTGTTGCTGGGAAGGTATTCCTCGATGGCCTCCTTGATGTCGAAGGGTTCCACGCCGAAGTGCAGGCCCACGGCCACGGCAGCCATGGCGTTGTCGAAATTGTAGGCCCCCAGCAGGTGTGTGTGCACGTTGTACACATTGTCGCCCACCTCGAAATAGAAATGCAGGTAGGGGTCGCTGCCCACGAAGGTGCCGCGAATGTCGGCTTCGGCGTTGCCGCCGTAGGTCAGTATCGACATGGGGGTCTTCTCGATGGTGGTGGGCACAAAGGCTGGGTTGTCGGGAGCATAGGCGGGGATTACCGACCGCAGACCTGGGATGGTGGCGAGCTTCATCGCTTCGTGCATCAGTCGCTCGTTGTCGGCATTGACGAAGGCGAGGCCATGCTTGCCCTTTGGCGGATTGGTGTCGCTGAGGTCGCCACCCGCCAGGTGGCGGTAGAGTTCGGTCTTGGTCCGTACTACGCCCTCGAAGCTTCCGAAGCCCTCCAGGTGGGCGCGGCCCACGTTGGTGATGAGGCCGCAGTCGGGGTCGGCGATGCTGCAGAGGAACTCAATCTCGCCCGGGTGGTTAGCGCCCATCTCCACGATGGCCATCTCGGCGTCGGCGGGGATGGCGAGCAGCGTCAGCGGCACGCCCAGGTGGTTGTTGAAGTTGCCCTTGGTGGCCGCGGTGCGGTAGCGCTTCGCCAGCACGGCATGCACAAGTTCCTTGGTGGTCGTCTTGCCGTTGGTGCCTGTGATGCCCACGACGGGTATCGTCAGGTGGCGGCGGTGCTTGCGCGCCAGCTCCTGCAAGGTTGTCAGCACGTCGGGCACCCCAATGATTCTTTCGTCATCTTTCCACTTTCCACTTTCCGCTTTCCACTCCTCGCTGACGACGCATAGCGCGGCGCCCTGCTCCAGCGCCTGCGGCGCGAAGGCGTTGCCGTCGAAATGCTCGCCCTTGAAGGCGAAGAAGATGCACCCCGGCGTGATGGCCCTCGAGTCCGTGGTCACGCGGCGCGATGCAAGGTATGCCTGGTATAGTCTGTCCATCATATATTTATTGTTTAAATGTTCATTGCTTTCACCACCTGCTCGAGCCAGTGGGCGTCGGTGGCGTCGAAGGTGGCCAACTCGCGGCTGTCGATGTCGAGTACCGCTATTACGTCGTCGCCATGGAATACGGGGACGACTATCTCGCTGCGGCTCTCGGAGCTGCAGGCTATGTGGCCCGGGAATTCTTCCACGTCGGGCACCACCACAGTGCGGCGCTCTTTCCACGCCGTGCCGCAGACTCCGCGACCATAGGCTATATGCACGCAGGCTATGGGACCTTGGAAGGGACCTAATATTAATGATGAATGTTGAGTGATGAATGATGAATTTCCGGGTGCGGTAGCTTGTTCATCATTCATCATTCCTCGTTCAACGTTAACTCTATAGAATCCCGTCCACCAGAAGCCGAACTCCTGGTGCAGCAAGGCGCTTACGTTGGCCATCTTGGCTATCATGTCGCTCTCGCCCTCGCACAGGGCCTTCACCTGCGGCAGTAACGCCGCATATTTCTCTTCTTTGGTCATTGTTTTTATTTTAACGGCGAATTATGCGAATTATACGAATTACTTGCGAGGTCAATTTAAAGCGAATTACTCGAATTCGGACGCAACAATTCGAGTAATTCGCAAACAATTGTACTGCGTTGCGTAGCCTTCGTTAAATTCGTTAAATTCGCCGTTTATTATCATCTCCTTTTTATCTCTTTCACCGTGGCGTAGGGAGTTTCGTCGGTGAGGGTGATTGCGTACTGGTGCTTGCCGTCCTTGGTCTGTGTGTAGCGCACGTTGTCTTCGCAGTAGGGCGCCAGGGGACGTGTGCCGTAGATGGCGTAGCCGTTGACGTCGAGCCAGCGGCCAATCTCCTCCATGCGCTTCAACGCCTCGGCGGGCAGGTTGCCGTCGGCGTCGGGACCCACGTTGAGCAGCAGGTTGCCGCCCTTGGCCACCACGTCGCACAGCATGTGTATCAGCGTCTTGGTGCTCTTATAGTTATCGCCCGGCACATAGCTCCAGCTGTCGCCCACGGTCATGCAGGTCTCCCAAGGGTAGGGGAGGAGGCTGTCGGGCACCTGCTTCTCGGGGGTGCGGTAGTTCTCGTAGCGGCCGCCCACCGAGCGGTCGACGATAATCATCCTCGGGTTGGTCTCGCGGGCCATGCGTGCTATGCGCGGCATGTCGACGTCCTGCACCTGTCCGCTGCAACCGAGCCAGGGGCGTGTTTCGTCGTTGACGCTCCATGCGGGACGCACCCAGCCGCCATCGAGCCACAGGATGTCGACTGTGCCGTAGTTGTGCGTCAGTTCGTAGAGTTGGTTGTAAGTGTAGTCGCAAAAGCGCTGCCAGCGGTCGGGGTGGTCGGCGATGGAGTAGTTGACATTGCGGTCGGGCAGCGACCACTCGTGAGCCCAGTAGTCGTCGCTGTGCCAGTCGGGTTTGCTGAAGTAGAGACCTGTCCAGAATCCAGCGGCGCGGAAGGCGTCGACCACGCCGCGCGTGAAGTCGGTCTTGGCCGGGCACTCGCGGCCAGTGCTGCTATAGTCGGTCTGTTTGCTGTCGAACATGCAGAAACCATCATGGTGCTTGGTGGTGAAGACCACGTAGCGCATGCCGGCGTTCTTAGCCGCCGCGGCCCACCCCTTAGGGTCGAAGTGTTGTGGGTTGAAGGTGCGGTTCAGCGCCTGGTAGGCCTGCTTGTAGCGGTAGAAGTCCTCGCCCTTGGTGCCTTTGACTGGATGGCCGTCGGAGCCCAGCTTCTCGCGGGTGATCCACGACTCGTTGCAGATGCTCCAGCTCTCCACCACGCCCCACTGGGCGTAGATGCCCCAGTGCATCATGAAGCCGAACTTGAGGTCCTGCCACTCGCTGATACGCTGCACGATGGCCGGGTCGCTCTCGGGGATGCTGTCGTGCTGCGCGTGGCAAATTGAAAATTGAAAATTGAAAATTGAAATAAGGGCTGCCAACAGTGGTATGCTCAATTTCATGGCTGTCTTTTGTTTTGGGGACTATTTCTTCCTTACAGTAGTCTTTGTTGTGGTGGTCTTTGTGGTCTTCGTGGTGGTGGTCTCGCTTATAGGTATCGAGAAGCCGGCGCCGAAGTTGAAACCGTTCAACTGGCTGAAGCGCGGCACAAACTCGTAGCCCGCGGAGAAGTGTACCATGTAGATGTTGACAACGAGGGTTGGGGCCATGGTGAAGTAGGCCTTGGTGTTGGAGGTCACGGTGCCGTTGTCGTTCTGGATGTTCACGTCGGCCCAGTTGGCACCCATCACCAGCATCGGACGGAAGGTGATGGCTCCCATGCCGGTGGTTTTCTTGTTGAAGGTGTAGCCCACCCATCCGCAGCGCAGCGACCATGTGGGCACACGCTGCTCGGTGGCGGAGATGGTGTAGGACGTGTTAGCGTCGGCGAAGCCTACCGAGAGGAACGTGCCGCCCGAGAGCGAGAAGCCGTAGGGGTAGCCTGGCTGGTAGGAGTAGCCTGCTATCTTGGCCCAGTTGTGCTTGATGCTGAAAGGGTTTTCTTTCTTGTTTGTCTGTGCAAATGAGGTGGCGCAGAACGCTGCCAGGGCAGCAAGGATAAAGATTTTCTTCATAGTGATATGTTTTTGAATAGTTATTTCCGGTTGTGATAAACGAATGGGTAATCGAGCAGGTCGCGGTCGTCGCTGCTGAAGCCTACCTGCAGTGTGAACTGGGTGCCGTCCTTGGGCTCCTCCATCAGGCCTGTGGCGGGATTATATTGGCGGAACCAGAAGGGGTCGAGCTCGATTGAGAAGGGTTCTTTCTTGTCGAACGACTCGGTCCATATAGGCTCGACGGCTATCAGTTGCTTGACGGGTCCGTCGGGGTCGTCATCGTTCTTCAGGTAGACCTGCACCACGGTGCGGTGCTTCTTAGCTTTGCAGTCGGTGTTGCACTGGCTCACGAGACCGCTGACGGTAAAGTTGACCTCGTCGATTTCGGGTGCGCCCCACAGCTGGTGGTAGCTGTAGCTGTAGCCGAAGCCGAAGGGGAACTCGACACGGGAGCGGTCTGCATAGCGGTAGGTGCGGCCTGCCATGGAGTAGTCGTCGAAGGGCGGCAGGTCGTCGGTGCTGCGGTAGATGGTCACCGGCAGGCGACCGAAGTCGTCGCGCTCACCGAAGAGCAGCTGCTTCACGGCTGTGCCCATGTCCTGACCGCCGTACCAGGCGAGGAGGACGGCGTCGCAGTCGTCGATGACATTCTCCAGCGACACGGCGCTGCCTGCGCAGAGCACCAGCACCACGCGGTAGCCCTGCTTTTTGAAGGCTTTTATCTCGGCCACCTGCTCCTTGGGGAGCTCGACAAGAGTGCGGTCGCCTTTATAGAACCCTTCTTTTTCTACGGGCAGTTCCTCGCCTTCGAGCTGTGGGTTGAGACCACCACAGTAGACCAGTGTCTTGCCGTCGCCTGCACCGAGGACCTGATATTTGGCAAGTGCTTCGCCTATGGTGACGGTGTGCTTGGGGGTGCCGTTGTAGTTGCCGAGGGGCATGAGACTGTCGTAGGCGTTGGGCCCTTCGAGGCGCAGGAACTCGCCCTCCTTGAGGGGCAGCACGCCGTTGTTCTTCAGCAGTACCATGCTCTGGGCGGCGACGGAGGTGGGACCGTCGGATGGACAATATGGGCAGCATCCTTCGGGTCGGAATTGTCTTGGCTGAGAGGTCACCGTCAGGCGGGTTTTCAATATGCGACGCACATGCTCGTCGACTTTGCTTTCGGGTACCAGTCCTTGCTTTACGGCTTCGCGCAGGGCAGGCAGGCCGCTGCCGCATTCAAGGTCAACCTCGCGGCCGAAGGCGTCGCCATAGGCCGCGGCGGCGGTGGCGTGGGTGCGGTGGCGCGGGATGACGGTGTCGGTCTCATAGGCGTCGTTGAGCGCCCAGCAGTCGGTGACGAGGATGCCGTCGTACTGCCATTCGTTGCGCAGTATGTCAAAGAGGCGGCGGTTGGTGCAGCAGGGCTCCCCGTTGAGCCTATTATAACCGCACATAACCTGCGCCACATTACTGTGCTTGACGATATACTCGAAGGCAGGCAGGTAGGTCTCGCGCAGGTCGCGCTCGGAGACGTGGCTGTCGAACTCATGCCGCACGCCCTCGGGTCCGCTATGCACGGCGAAATGCTTGAGGCAGGCGGCGGTTGCGTCGTCGGCTTGGAGTCCCAGGACGCATTCAAATCCCATCATGGCGGTGAGGTAGGGGTCTTCGCCGTATGTCTCCATGCCGCGGCCCCAGCGCGGGTCGCGGAAGATGTTGATATTCGGTGTGAAAAAGGTGAGGCCGGCGTAGTCGCCAAAGTAGCCTGTGTCCTGTGCGGCTTTGTATTTTAGGCGTGCTTCATAGGCTATGTAGCCGAAGATATTTCCAATCAAATTGGGGTCGAAGGTGGCGGCCAAGGCTATGGGCATGGGGTAGACGGTGGCCTCGCCGGCGCGGCCTACGCCGTGCAGGGCTTCGTTCCACCAGCTGTACTCAGGCAGGCCCACGCGGGGAATGGCGGGGTTGTGGTGCACCATGAGCGAGAGCTTCTCGTCGAGGGTGAGGTTTTCTATTAGCCACTCCACCCTTTGGTCTAGGCTCTTGGTGTTGTCCTGCCAGGGGAACGGTTGTGCTTTGACGCTGCCGAAGCAGGTCATTATCAGGGCTGTAATGAGGCACAGACCTATCTTGTGCGTCCTGTAAATCATGGTGCAAAGGTACGTAAAAAAAACGACATAGCGCCGTGGTCGGTAAAGTGTTGAAATCTTTTTGGGGTGCATTGGGGAAAAGTTTGTACCTTTGCAACTCCATTATTGCATGACGCCGATGGCCAAGAAGGCTGATAACAAGAAGACTGATACCGAGTCGCCGCTGATGCGGCAGCACGCCGAGATGAAGAAGAAGTTTCCCGACGCGATACTGCTGTTCCGTGTGGGCGACTTCTACGAGACCTTCGGTGAGGATGCCCGCAAAGCATCGCAGATACTGGGTCTGACTCTTACGCGCAAGATGGCCGGCGGCGGCGAATACACCGAGCTTGCCGGCGTGCCGCACCATGCATTGGAGCAGTACCTTCCGCGGCTGGTGCGTGCGGGCCTGAGGGTGGCCATCTGCGAGCAGCTGGAAGATCCCAAGACCGCCAAGGGACTGGTGAAGCGCGGCATCACCGAGCTGGTGACGCCTGGCGTGGCCTACAACGACATGGTGCTCGAGGTGAAGGAGAACAACTTCCTCTGCGGTCTGCACCTCGGCGACAAAGAACACGGCGTGAGCTTCCTCGACGTGTCGACCGGCGAGTTCTACGTGGCACAGGGCGACATGGCCTATATCGACAAGCTGATGAGCAGCTTCCACCCCTCGGAGGTGGTGGTGGAGCGCAAGAAGCTGCGCTGGATGCAGGAACACTTCGCCGAGAAATACTACTGCAACACCTTCGACGACTGGGTCTTCGCGCCCGACTTCGCCCACGAGCTGCTGCTGAAGCAGTTCGGCACCACGAGCCTCAAGGGCTTCGGCGTGGAGGACCTCGACAAGGGCATCATTGCCGCCGGCGCGGTGCTCTACTACCTGCAGGACACGCAGCACGACCGCACGGGCAACATCACGCGGCTGAGCCGTGTGGAGAAAGACCGTTATGTGTGGCTCGACCGCTTCACGGTGCGCAACCTCGAGCTTGTGGGCTCGGCCAACGACAATGCGCGGACGCTGCTGAACGTGATAGACCAGACGCTGACACCCATGGGGTCGCGCCTGCTGCGGCGTTGGATGCTGATGCCTCTGAAGGAGGTGGCACCAATAGAGGCACGCCTCGAGGTGGTGGACATCCTGGTGCGCGACGCTGCCCTGCGGCAGGAGCTGACGCAGCAGGTGAAGACCATCGGTGACCTTGAGCGATTAATTACCAAGGCTGCGGTGAGCCGCATCAATCCCCGAGAGATGCAGCAGCTCAGGCGCTCGCTGGGTGCCGTGGAAGAGGTGCAGCGCCTCTGTGTGGCCAACGGCAGCGATGCCCTGGGCCGCATGGCGGGCCAGATGAACCCCTGCCGCCAGCTAGCCGACCGCATTGGGCGCGAGGTGAAGGAAGAACCTCCGGCAAAGGTGGAGAAGGGCGGCGTGATGGCCGACGGCGTGAGCCAGGAGCTCGACGAGCTGCGCTCGATGTCGGGCTCGGGCAAGCAGTACCTGTCGGCATTGCAGCAGAGAGAGAGCGAGGCCACGGGCATACCATCGCTGAAGATAGGCTTCAACAACGTCTTCGGTTACTATTTCGAAGTGTACAACACTCACAGGGACAAGGTGCCTGCGGAGTGGGTGAGACGTCAGACGCTGACCAACGCCGAGCGATATATCACCCCCGAACTTAAAGAATACGAGGACAAAATACTCGGAGCCGAGGAGCGCATGCTGGCCCTCGAGGCACAACTGTACAACCAGTTGGTGGAGGCTGTGACGGAATATGTGCAGCCCGTGCAGCACGACGCGCAGGTGATAGCACAGATAGACTGCCTGCTGAGTTTCGCCGAGGTGGCCCTGGAGGGCAACTACTGCCGTCCTGAGCTCAACGAGAGCAACCGCATAGAGATCAAAGACGGCCGCCACCCCGTGATAGAGACCATGATGCTGCCGGGAGAGCAGTATGTGAGCAACGACGTGACGCTCGACAGCGACAGTCAGCAGATAATGATTATCACCGGTCCTAACATGAGCGGTAAGTCGGCCCTGTTGCGTCAGACAGCCTTGATAGTGCTCATGGCGCAGATGGGCTGCTACTGTCCGGCGAAGAAGGCGACGATAGGGATAGTAGATAAGGTATTCACGCGCGTGGGCGCGAGCGACAACATCAGCAGTGGAGAGAGTACCTTCATGGTGGAGATGAACGAGACGGCGAGCATTCTGAACAATGTTAGCAGCCGCAGTCTGGTGTTGCTCGACGAGATAGGCCGCGGCACGTCGACCTACGACGGCATCTCCATAGCCTGGGCCATCACCGAATACCTGCACGACAACGGCAAGGTGCGTCCCAAGGTGATGTTTGCCACGCACTACCACGAGCTGATAGAGATGGAACAGCAGTACGAGCGGATAAAGAACTATCACGTAAGCGTGAAGGAGGTCGACGGAAGGGTCATCTTCCTGCGCAAGCTGGTGGCCGGCGGCAGCGACCGCAGCTTCGGCATACATGTAGCGCGACTGGCCGGCATGCCGCCCAAGGTGGTGAACCGAGCCGACGCCATGTTGCAGGAGTTGGAGGCTAAAAACAGGGGTACGGAAAGCGTGAATGGCGAGGGGGCAAAAAATGAAAAAACGGACAAGAAAGAGGACGTTTTGGGAGGCTATCAGCTCAGTTTCATCCAGCTTGACGACCCGACCTTGCTAGAAATTAGAGATAAGATATTGGATATTGATATTGATACACTTACACCACTTGAGGCTCTTCTTAAACTGAACGAAATTAAAAAAATTGTGGCGAAAAAGTAAAAATTATTTTGCCAGTTTCAAAAAAGGTTGTACTTTTGCACCCGCTTTTCGGTAAAAAACCGACTGCAAAAAGAGTTGATTGAAAGGTTATAAAGCGATGCGGAAATAGCTCAGTTGGTAGAGCACGACCTTGCCAAGGTCGGGGTCGCGAGTTCGAGTCTCGTTTTCCGCTCATAGGCTCCTAAATCAGAGAGAGAAGCTCTGGTGGTGGAATGGTAGACACGAGGGACTTAAAATCCCTTGCCCGCAAGGGCGTGTGGGTTCAAGTCCCACCCGGAGTACTAAAAAAATGCTGTGCTTTTGTTGATTTGCTCAACAAGTTCGCACACTGACGCGGAAATAGCTCAGTTGGTAGAGCACGACCTTGCCAAGGTCGGGGTCGCGAGTTCGAGTCTCGTTTTCCGCTCCAGAAAGAGAGAAATTTGAAATGCTGTAAGGCAACATCAAAGTCCATGTTCACGCTTTCTACGGAAGGCCGATGAGGTTGCCGGAAACACAAGCGAAAAAGAATAATGTCTTGGTAGCTCAGCTGGTAGAGCAATTGACTCTTAATCAATGGGTCCAGGGTTCGAATCCCTGCCAGGACACTAAATCGCGGGGTGTAGCGCAGTTGGCTAGCGCGCCACGTTCGGGACGTGGAGGCCGGAAGTTCGAGTCTTCTCACCCCGACAAGTGAATCGCTCAGCGTACAACCGCCACTTTAGCTCAGTTGGTAGAGCAACGCATTCGTAATGCGTAGGTCCGCGGTTCGAGTCCGCGAAGTGGCTCAAAAAAGTTAGGCAGAACATGGAGTTCTGCCTTTTTTGTTTTAACAACATTAACAACAACAAACAACACAAACAAAATGGTAAAACAGTACGAAACCGTTTTCATTGCAACTCCCGTTTTGTCTGAAGAACAGATGAAGGAAACGGTAAAGAAGTACATCGACCTGCTCTCCAGCAAGGGTGCCGAGATCGTGTACGAGAACAACTGGGGCATGCGCAAGCTGGCCTATCCCATCCGCAAGAAGACCACCGGCTTCTATTATCTGATAGAGTTCAAGGCCGAGGGTAGCGTCATCAACGACCTCGAGGTCGCCTACAAGCGCGACGAGCGTCTGCTCCGCTTCCTCACCGTCAGCCTGGACAAGCACGCCGTGGCTTACAATGAGAAGAAGCGCGCCAAGAAGGCCGAAGCCGTCGAAACTCCCGCTGAGGCTTAATGTTTAACCCCTAAAAGAAGAAAGAAAATGGCTAACGAAAGCGAAATCAAATATCTGACTCCCATCGCCGTGGAGACTCAGCGTAAGAAATACTGCCGCTTCAAGAAACTCGGCATCAAGTACATCGACTACAAAGACGCCGACTTCCTGCTGAAGTTCGTCAACGAGCAGGGCAAGATTCTGCCCCGCCGCATCACCGGCACCTCGAACAAGTACCAGAAGAAGGTCTCGCAGGCCATCAAGCGCGCCCGTCATATCGCCCTGATGCCCTACGTCGCCGATTGTCTCAAATAATAATAAGGAGGAAAGATAGATGGAAATCATACTGAAACAGGATGTGGCCAACCTGGGCTACAAGGACGAAATCGTCAAAGTGAAGAACGGCTATGCCAACAACTATCTTCTTCCCAAAGGAATGGCCATCATCGCCACTCCCGTGAACAAGAAGATCCACGCCGAGAACCTGCGTCAGCGCGCCCACAAGGAGGAAGCCCTCCGCAAGAACGCCGAGACCCAGCAGGCTGCCCTCAACGGCAAGACCGTGAAGATCATCGTCAAGGTCGGTGAGAACGGTCAGCTCTTCGGTGGTGTCAACAACATCATGGTTGCCGAGGCTCTCAAGGAGCAGCACAACTACGACATCGACCGCAAGAACATCGTTGTCGAGCCTATCAAGGCCGTCGGTAACTATACCGCCAAGGTCAACGTCTACAAGGAGATCAAGGCCGAGCTCAACCTTGAGGTCGTCGCCGAATAAAATCTTTGCAAGATAAGTGACAGGGTGCTCCCTTTCCGGGGCACCCTGTTTCGTTTTTGTCATTTTTTATTTTGCAATAAACAAGAGTTTTGCGATACCAATTTTATGAAGATGGGAAATTATTTCCTCTATTTCCGAAAAAAGTCGTATCTTTGCACTTTAAATAAAGTGAATAATAAATACAAAAATAGATAAGATGAAAAAGGTATTTTCCCTGCTAACTGTTTTGTTGTTAGTTTTTTCTGTGACTGTTGTGAATGCACGCAACCTGTCGGAGAAGGATGTGAAATCTGCCGGAGCATACTACATGAGCCACTATTCGGGTCAATATGTTGATGCATCGGAGCTTGAGGTGGTGCTGCAGTTTGATAACGAGGAGCTTGGAGTGCCGGCGGCATTCTTGTTCAATGTGTCCGACTGGGGCTGGATTTTGATGGCCGCCAACACAGCCACCGACCCCGTGATTGCTTTCAACGAGCATTGCTCTTTCCCCGCCAAGGATGTACAGCTGCCCGACAATATCCGCTGGTGGATTGAAGGCTATGTGGACATGGTGAAGGCTGTCCAGATTGCCGACGAGGATCAGCACTTCGAGGATGCCGACGAGTGGACGGACCTTTTCAACATGACTTTGGCATCCACCAAGGCTGACGACCCTGAGCATGTGCTGATGCGTGAGGAATGGGACCAGGGTAACGACGAAGGTACCGACTACAATATGTACAGCCCTGTTGTCGGTGGTGTCCACTGCCCCACAGGCTGCGTGGCCACTGCCCTTGCTCAGATAATGCACTACTACCGTTTCCCCATCCATCCCCGCTATACGGCCAGTTATACGTGGAACGGTCAGAATCTGAAAATCAAATTCGACACAGTGTATTTCGACTACTCGCTGATGCCCAACCGTATTACGAGCACGGCCACACAAGAGCAGCGCCGCGAGGTGTCAAAGCTCGGCTATGCCGTGGGTGTGGCAATGAAGATGGACTTCGCCCCGGACGGCAGCGGTGCCAGTTCATACGATGCCCCCAGGGCTATGAGCGATTATTTCAGGTATAAAGGTGAACGTACGCTTCTCGGTCGCAATGGAAACGATGATACGGCTTACGTCAATGCAGTGCGTTATGAGCTGAAACGCCAGCGTCCTGTTTATATGCACGGCAGTTCATCCAGTGGTGGCGATGTCCATGCCGCCGGCCACGCATGGGTGTGCTGCGGCTATCGCGACGACCGCCCAAATATGTTTTTCATGAACTGGGGCTGGAGCACCCACATGGCTGCTGCCAATACGTGGTACAATCTGAAGACCAATAATATGCCTATATCCGGTACCAGCTATAACTTCAACCGAAATCAGGGTGTTATTATCGACTTGGTGCCTCCTCAGGATTCGACTCATATCAACATCGTCGGCATCGATGAGGCGGAGAACCTTGCATCTCTCCCGGCAGCCTATCCCAACCCTGCCACGATTAGCGTCAAGCTGCCCTATTCGCTCAGCATGCCTGCCGACATGACCATCTATAGCGTCGACGGCAAGCTCATCGAGCGTCGCAGTCTTGCTGCTGGCAACGGCAATGTGGAACTGAACGTCAGCGACATGCCCGCTGGTATCTATATCTACCGTCTCGGCGGCGCCACTGGCAAGTTCATAGTACAATAGAACTTGCGCTTGACAAAAACATAGAGGGCCGCGGCGTCGCCGCGGCCCTCTTTATATTGGCAGGCTGATGGTGAAGGTGCTCCCTTTGCCGGGTTCGCTGTCGAGTGTAATGTGTCCGTGGTGCAGGCGTACCACCTGGGCTACGTAATTAAGTCCTATGCCAAAGCCTTTCACGTTGTGTACGTCGCCGGTGGATACTCGGTAGAACTTCTCGAAGACATGCTTTTGGTCAGCTTTGGAGATTCCGACACCATGATCCTTCACATGCAGCAGGAAGTGCCCGTTTTCGATTGCCGTGCTGATAATGATATGAGGCGCACCGGTCGAATACTTGATGCCGTTGTCCACGAGGTTGTACACCAGGTTGGTTAGGTGCAACTCGTCGGCCATCACCACTGACGGCACGGCATCGAGGTGTGTTTCTATCTGTCCGCCGCGGTTGCTCAACGTCAGTTTGAAACTCTGTATCACCTTATTGATAATCGGGTTTATGTCCACCTCGCTGAGTTTGATGCTGAAGTTCTTGTTTGACATCTTGGCACTCTGCAAGATGGTCTCAACGAGCACACGCATCCTTTGGTTCTCGTCGGCCACAATGCCGATGAAGTTGCGCCGTGAGTCGACGTCCTGCGACACCGTGTCGTCGCTCAGCATTTCGCAGGCCAGCCCGATGGTTGCTATAGGCGTTTTGATTTCATGGGTCATGTTGTTGATGAACTCACCCTTCATCTGATCCAGCATGCGCTGCTTGGCAATGGTGCGCAGCGAGATGATGAACATCGTGGCGATGACCAGAATCAAGAACAGCGTCATATAGATATATATGTGTGGACTCACTTGGAATGGCAACAGTGATGCGGGAAAGGCTAGAATAATGTAATATTGGTTGGCCGACACCACGCCTATGGGGCGGAAGCTATAGCGGTAGGGCGACTGCTCCAGGCGGTATTCCTGTTTTGGGTCCGAACTGTAAAGAAACGAGCCCTGCGAGCCATCGTAGAGTCCCACTATCGGGTGCATGTCGATACCTGTTATAAGCAATTCCTCGACAATCAGCGAGTCTAACTCCTGATAGTTGAATGCCGACGCAGGGTGGGAGGGAGTCTGCATCACTTCGCCGTTCAGCTGCTTGATGACTTCGTCCATGGCGTTGTTTACGCTGACGTTGAACATGTTGTCGCTGATGGAGAAAGTGCGGCGGGTCTGGATGAACTGAATGACCACCAAACTCAATGCCGCCAAGGCGAAAATGGATATTATAACAACTCTGAACCAGCGTTTCATGGTTTGTTTGCTACATTGTAATCGTTTCTTATAACGTGTGTTATAAAATAATATTTTATTTCATCCCATAAATATGGAAAAATATCGTACTTTTGCAAACGAAATCAACAATAAAGCCTCCGACAGAGGTACAAGAAATATGAAGATTGGAGTAATCATAGCAATGGACATCGAGTATCGCCAGATGCACGATGCTATCGGCGGCGACACCGGCCGCCTCGGAAACAACGACATCATCCTTTGGCAGTGCGGCATCGGCAAGGTGAACGCTGCCGTGGGTACCATGCGCCTCATGCAGCAGCACCACCCCGACGCCATCCTCAGCACCGGCCTTGCCGGCGGCATCGACCCCATGATTCACGTCATGGATATTCTCGCTGCCACGCAGTGCGTCTATCACGACGTCGACTGCGGTGTAGGCCTGGGCTGCGAGCGTGGACAGGTGCAGGGTCTTCCCACGCGCTTCGACGCCGACCAAAAGTTGTTGGACCATGCACTGGCTACCGCCAAACTACAAACTACCAACTCCAAACTATTAACCGGATTGATCTGCACCGGAGACCAGTTTATCACCGACCGCGAGCGACAGACGGCCATCAAGCGTAACTTCCCCGACGGCTTGGCATGCGACATGGAGAGCGCTGCCATCGCCCAGACCTGCTATTTGCTCGGCATACCGTTCCTCAGTCTTCGCGTCATCAGCGACACTCCGGGCAACACCGACAACCATCAGCAGCAGTGGGAGCAGTTCCTCGCCTCCATGTGCGACACCTCCTTCCACTTTGTCCAAAAATTCCTAGAAACAATATAGCTGTAAGCTGTAATTTTTAAGTAGATGGTGACACCTAACTGCTTGGCTACTTAAAGCTTACAGCTTAAAACTTAAAACTAAAGATTATGGAAGTAATACAGAGTTTCACCATCGACCA
Source organism: Bacteroidales bacterium (assembly GCA_045222795.1). Taxonomy (GTDB): domain Bacteria; phylum Bacteroidota; class Bacteroidia; order Bacteroidales; family P3; genus Colimorpha. The sequence goes on along the minus strand of JBGUZF010000013.1, from coordinate 4,930 downwards.
CACCCACCTTAAGCCGGGTATCTATGTCTCGCGTATTGACCGTGGTTTCACCACCTTCGACCTTCGTATCACCGAGCCCAACCGCGAGCCCGCCGTGGCTCCGTCGGCCATGCACAGCCTTGAGCATTTGATGGCCACATGGTTTCGCAACTCGCAGGCAAAGGATGACGTGGTATACGTAGGCCCCATGGGTTGCCTCACGGGTATGTACGTCATCATGACCGGCAGCTACACCGTCGAGGACATGCGCCGTCTCACCATCGAGTGCCTCGAATGGATACTTACCCAGACCGAGGTGCCCGCCACTACGCCTGAGACCTGCGGCAACTGCCTGCTCCACGACCTGCCCATGTGCCACTGGGAGAGCCGCCGTTACCTCGACCGCCTACGCAACGATTTCCATTGCGAATACACCAAACTGCAAGTCACCCTTAAGGACGGCAAGGTTTTTGCCGACGCATAATTATTCATGCAAACAACAAAGGAGAGGAGGCCCACACGGGCCTCCTCTCCTTTGTTGTTTGTGTGTCAACTTTTAGAAAGCGTAGTTGATGCCGAAGCTGACGGCTGCGGTGGGCAGGCTGTGGATGTTCAGGCCCCAGTTAATGTCGGTGTCGACACTAATATTGTTCTCAAAGTTGTCGGCAGAGGTTTTGGTCTTGGACATAATGAAGCCAAGGTTGATGGCATTGAGGTACATGTCGAGGCTCAAGTGCTCGTTGAGGGCATAGTTGAAACCAGGGGTGATGGTCAAGCCAAAACTTGTGGCCTTGTTGTCGATGTTCGTGGTGGTGGCGGTGATGTGGTTGCCGGCTACGTCGCCTTCTTCGTTGATGACTATCTTATCGGCTGTCTTGATAGTCACGGGGATTGCGGCTTCGCAGAAGAGGGTGAGGTTGTTCAGCTTCATGGCATTGTAGCGGAAGTACGGGGTAATGGTGATAGTATTGTAGCTCACCTGTCTAGTACCAATGTAGTTGGTGGCTCCCCACAGGGTAGGATCGATGGGGCCCCAAGTGTCTCTGGTGGCGCTTTGCCTGTCGAAGCCGAGGATGATACCGAGCGACATCTTGTCGTTAAGTTGATATCCAATCTTCGGGGCGAAGTAGAAGTTCATGGTCTTGGGACCTGCGACTTCTGTGGTAGTGGTGTTGCCGCCAATGGTGTTGGTCGTCACATTGTTGTTGGTGGTGCCGTTAATGCCGAGGTTGCCACCGACGATGAGCTGTGCATTGGCTGCAAATGCGAAAGCAGCGAGTGCGAGGGTGAATAATGCTTTTTTCATAATTTTGAGAATTTAATTGGTTAATAAATGTGTTGTTCTCAATGATGTTTAGTGGTGCAAAAGTACGCCTTTTCCCAATAACGGAAGCAGCCCGTTGGTTTTAAATATCAACGGGCTGCTGTTAAAACGTTTAGAAGTAGAGGTCTCGTTGTCCGTTGCCTATCTTGCAGAGGTTGCCTTCGACGCGCTTCTTAAGTTCTTCCTTGCTGAAGGTCTGTGTCAGCTCTTTTAACAGTCGCAGACCTTTCTCCTTGGTGGCGGGAGAAGCGTAGTCCTCGAGGTATTCACGGAAGGTGAACATGGCGTTGGGCTTGCAGTACTCCTTGATGAGGCCGGGCTTGGCCAAGTCCATGAAGTCGGCACCCACGCGTCCTTTGCGGTAGCAGCCGGTGCAGAACGAGGGGATGTAGCCGCCATCGATCATCATACTGATGACCTCGTCGAGCGAGCGGTGGTCGCCAAGGGTAAACTGGGCGCCAGTATTGCCGGTCTTCTCGTAGGGCTTGGCCTCGCTGCTGTTGTTGTCCTCCTCGTAGCCGCCGGGGTTGGTCTCCGACGCGGCGCTGATCTGGCTCACACCGTAGCGCACCAGCTGGTCGCGCAGTTCGGGACGCTCGCGCGTGCTGATGATGATACCGGTGTAGGGCATGGCTATGCGGATGATGGCCACAATCTTCATGAAGTCTTTGTCGTTCACGGGGTGGGGGATATTCTCCGGTAGGCTGAATGGGGTGCCTTCGGCGGGTTCGATGCGGGGGAAGGAGACGGTGTGGGGGCCGCAGCCGTAGTCCTCTTCGAGGTGGCGTGCATGCTCCATGATGGCTAGAATCTCGAAACGGTAGTCCACCAGTCCGAACAGGGCTCCGATGCCCACGTCGTTGATGCCGCCTTCTTGTGCGCGGTCCATGCAGGTCAGGCGGTAGAGATAGTCGGCCTTGGGGGTACCGGCGGGGTGGAACTTGGCATACTCCACGGGGTCGTAGGTCTCCTGGAAGCACACGTAGGTGCCGATTTTCTCGGCCTTCAGCTTGGCATAGTCCTCCACGCTCATAGGTGCCAACTCCACATTGATGCGGCGTATGGTGCTGCCCTTCTCGTCTTTGGCGGCATAGGTGCGGCGTATTGCCTCCACCATGTAGTTGGCGTCGTTGCGCGGGCTCTCGCCGCAGATGAGCAGGGCGCGTTTGTGACCCATGCGCAGCAGCTGCAGCGTCTCGGCTTCAATCTCGTCGAGGGTCAGCACCTTGCGCTTCAGGGCTTTGTTGTCGCGACGGAAGCCGCAGTAGACGCAGTTGTTCACGCAGGCGTTGCCCGTGTAGATGGGGGCGAAGAGCACTAGGCGGCGGCCGTAGATCTCGTTCTTTGCATATTCGGCAGTGTCGAGGATCTTCTTAATACCCTCCTCGTCTTTCACATTCAGCAGGTGTGCCACATCCTGGAGGTTCAGCCCCTTCAGTTTGCGAGCCTTGTTGAGGATGTCGTTCAACTCGCTCTCGCTGGGGGCCGGTTGGTCAATCATGCCGTAGAGCTTGTCGCGGTCGATGAAATTCTGATGTTTCATTTTATTATTGTTTTAAGATTAATTGTTTCTGGTAACGACGGCTTTGCACTCCACGCCTTGCAGGCGGCCCAACTGGCCAGTCAAAGCGTTGATGTCGTTCACTGTTCCTTCGACGATGAGCGAGATTACCGCCACGGGACGGTTGTGGAATGGCAAACCCTGCCGGCAGAGAATAATACCGGCATGTTCGGACAACAATTGGTTGACAGATTGCGCCGCTTCGCGGTCGCGCAAGAGTATGGTAATAGTTCCTATTCGCTTCTCCATCAGGTGTTAGGCTTTTGGATTAGACAATCGGTTTATGCTGCAAAGATACGAAAAAAACGACACTGCATAAAATATTTTTACCATATCTCTGAAAATAAAACACGAATTGCCATGAATTGGTCATGAATTAATGGTAAATTCATGATAATTTGTGTTTAATAAAAATGTTTTTCATGTGTATGTGTTTATGTCAGGAAATATATGTAAATTTGCAGCGTTAAAAAATAAAAACAAGATATGAAAGAGTATGATTTTGACGAGGTGATAAAGCGGCGGCACACCGACTGCGTGAAGTGGGACATGCTGCCGCAGATGTACGGGCGCGACGACTTGCAGCCCATGTGGGTGGCCGACATGGACTTTCGCTCGCCCGATTTTGTGATGGAGGCCCTGCGCCGCCGTTGCGACCACGAGGTGCTGGGCTACGGCCTGCCGCCCGAGGGCTACTGGCAAGCTGTAACAGCATGGCTGCAGAAACGCTATGGTATTGCGGCCACGAAGGGAGACCTGCACTTCATCCCCGGCATCGTGGCTGGTATCGCCTACGCCCTGCTGTGCCTGACGGAGCCGGGCGACCGCGTGCTGGTGACCACACCCGTCTACCCGCCGTTCCTCAACTTGCCGCTTTCCAGTCAGCGTGAGTTGGTGTGCAGTCCGCTACATATATTGGATGGCCGCTTCGCCATAGATTTCGATGATTTTGAGCGCAAGGCCGAGGGCTGCAAGATGTTCATCATGAGCAACCCGCACAATCCAGCAGGTACGGTGTGGGGCGAGGAAGTGTTGCGCCGAGTGGCGGAGATCTGCGAGAGGAAGGGCTTGATTGTCATTGCCGATGAGATACATGCCGACCTCACGCTGCCGGGGCATCGCCACGTGAGCTACAGCACTGTCCCGGAGGCCGCCGCGCACCACAGCCTCACCTTCATGGCGCCGAGCAAGACCTTCAATATCGCTGGTCTCGGCAGCTCGGTGTGCTACGTGGCCGACGAGGGACTGCGCAAGCGCTTCTTCGGCTGGCTCGACGGGTTGGGCGTTGCCGGCGGCAACATCTTTGCCTTCACTGCCGCCGAGGCTGCTTTCGCACACGGCGAGGAGTGGCTGGCCCAGATGCTCGACTACCTGCAGGGCAATGTGCAGGCGCTTGAGGAATTCCTGCGGACACGGATGCCGCGGGTGAAGGCCGTGCTGCCCGAGGCGTCGTATCTGGCGTGGCTCGACTTCTCGGCTTACGGCATTGACCACAAGGAGCTGGAGCGGCGCCTGATTGAGGACGCCAAGGTGGTCCTCAACGACGGCACCACCTTTGGCGGCGACGATTATAAGTGCTGCTTCCGTCTCAACATCGGGTGCCCGCGTGCCGTGCTCCTCGACGCGTTGGAGCGTATTGCTGCCGCGGTGGAAAAATAAATTTTGTCATATTGCGAAATGTTTGTATTTTTGCAATTTCAAAAACAACAGATAAAAGTAAACAAATAATATTAAAACAGACAACAATGAGTAAATTCGATCCCGCAACCGCTATTCAGCGTATCGATGGCCGCGACGCCAACCGCGGCGTGAACCCCGCAATCTGCGACAGCGCCACCTTCACCTTCCCCGAGGCACACCTCATGACCGAGACCTTCCACGGCGAAACCGAAGGCTTCTTCCTCTACAGTCGTCACTGGAATCCCTCCAACCTCGCCCTCTGTCAGTCCCTCGCAGCCATGGAAGGCACCGAGGCCGCTTGGGTCACCGGTTCCGGTCTTGCTGCCATCACCTCCGCCCTCATCCACGAAGTCAAGGCTGGCGACCATATCGTCAGCTCCATGACC
>JBGUZF010000012.1:0-4333 GCA_045222795.1 Bacteroidales bacterium | reverse complement strand
GAGAACTACGACGACGCCTTGCACGGCCTGAAATGCTCGCAGGAGGCCTACGTTCTCATCAAAGACGAGCAATGGAGCAACGACCTCACCAAGTTTGCCGCCATGCTGCCCGAGATGCAGAAACTGCTTCCCTGTGACGAGAAATACAAGAAAGAGGTGCCCGGCACCGACTGCGACATCAACGTCTACGATGTTGTGTACTATGGTGGCGACTGCAATGCGGGGTCGAAGACCATCGCCATCAACCTGCCCAACGACGAGCGCGTGCAGCTGGCCAAAGGCAGCCGCCGTCTGCAGCTGAAGAACGCCATGAAGGCCAAGTTCGACAACATCATGGTGCCCATCGCCAATTTGATGGTGTGCCCCGAGCAGGTGGACAGCGTCACCTTCAATGCCTTCTTCGGCAACACCTGCTACCATGAGGTTGCTCACGGCCTGGGTATCAAGCAAACCGTTACCGGCAAGGGTGCCTGCCGTGTTGCCCTCGGCGCCCAGTACAGCGCCTGGGAGGAGGCCAAAGCCGATGTGTGTGGATTGTTCCTCACGGAGCAGCTCATCGAGCGCGGTCTCATCACCAACACCACCGTGAACCAGAACTACATCACCTTCATCGCCGGTATCCTGCGCTCGGTGCGCTTCGGTGCCACAGAGGCTCACGGTGTGGCCAACATCATGTGCTACAACTTCTTCAAGGAGCACGGCGCCTTCACGCGTGACGAGAACGGCAAGTATGTCATCAACGTAGAGAAGGCCCGCGAGGCTGCCCGCGAATGGGCTTCCATCATCATTGCCATGGAAGGCGAGGGCGATATGGCCGCTGCCAAGGCATACAGCGAGAAGAACGGCAAGGTGAGCCCCGAGCTGCAGGCCGACCTTGATGCCATCCGCGATGCCAACATTCCGCGCGACATCATCTACAACCAGGGTGCCAAAGTGCTGGGCCTCTAATCAGAGGTTCACAAACACATCAGACGAACACAGGTCGCCCACTACTACGTAGTGGGCGATTCTTTTTGTGGGAAGCCACTGCACCGAAAGACAACCGAAACTCAACCGAAAGTGAGTGAGAGTTAGGTGGGAGTTAGGTGGGAGTTAGGTGAGACTTAGGTGGGAGGAGGGTAAGAGGAGAAAAGGGTAAGAGGAGAAAAGGAGAAGAGTTGAAAAGGGATAGAGGAAAAGAGTTGAAGAGGAGAAGAGGGGGCTTGGGGTCGGTTATAAATATAAATTTTATATATTTCAAAAAAAAGTGTATATTTGCATTCGGATAGCAGGTGTACGCACTATGCCATATACCCTGTTATTCAGAGGGTTGCGGCAACATTCCTGCGACAGGAATGCCCGTGAGTCGGACTACCCGAAATGCCGACGAGCCCCCAGGGACTCCACGCATATAGGTGGAGGAGGGGGAGGAATATGCCTATGGACAACCACTGGTACGCCTTCAAGGTCAACTACAACCGAGTGCAGCCGCTGATAGCCGACTGCAAGGAGAGAGGGCTTGAGTTCTTCGCGCCTGTCGATGTCATCAAATCGTTGCTGTTTCTGCATTGCACGGAAGGCGAGATGGCGCGTTTCGTGGTGAGTCACCGCCGCCAGGCATGGGTGTACTACAACAGCGAGCGCACCGCGGCGGCCGTGATTCCCGACAGGGAGATGGAGGTGTTCCGGTTTGTGGTGAGTGCCGGGCGCGATGGATTGGAGCTGCTGGGCGACGACCGGCCGGAGTACCACGAGGGCGACCGCGTGGTGGTGACCGACGGGCCGTTCAAGGGTGCCGAAGGGCATATCAAACGAATAAAGCGCGACAGGAGGCTGGTGGTGACAATACGAGGAGTGGTGGCTGTGGCCACGACATACATACATCCGAGTTTGCTTCGCAAAGCAGAGGAGAAGAGTTGAAGAGGGAAAGAGGGAAAGAGGTGAAAAGTATAAGAGGTGAAGAGTTAAAAAGTATAAGAGTTTAAAAGTTTGAGAGTAAAAATGGCTAGAAGTTTTGAGGATCTTTTTATCTGGCAGGAAGCACGCACCCTGACAAATGAGGTTTACAACCTTGTAGACAAAAGCAAAGATTACGGATTTAAAGACCAAATACAGCGTGCTGCCGTCAGCATAATGAACAATATCGCTGAGGGCTTTGAGTCTGGCTCTAACGCAAAGTTCATCAGTTTTTTGAATATTGCCAATGGTAGTTGCTCCGAGGTAAGAAGCATGCTATATCTGTGTGAAGATTTTCACTATTGTGACGGACAAAAACGTACAGAATTACAATCTGTTTCCAAGCAGATCTCCGCTGGTATCAAATCACTTGTTACCCGACTAACATCCACATCCGAGGAATAGATTATTTCCACTCTTCTACTCTTAACCTTTTCCACACTTCCACTCACCCATGAAGAAAGGACTGTTCCAACTGCAGTATGAACTTGACGAGGTGCGCACCTATACGGAGAACGGTGCTGACGCCGGGGCCAAGCTGTACCTGGACGACATCGGCGACGAGGAGGTGAGGCGAGAGCTGGAGGCTGTGACGCATATGGGATACAAAGAGGCGTTGCGGTGGCTCGGCTCGGAGAGGGCGACGTCGGACAAGGCGAAGTCGTTCGCAGTACCGTTCACCACCCATACACCCGAGGCATTGGAATACCGTCTTTCGGGTGTGACGCCGCAGGTTCTCTTTGTCTCGCGGCCGCTGCACACCATAGAGCGGCTCGACGAATACCTGTACACCATAAGCAACCACCTGCCGCAAGGGGCGTATATGTGGTGCCACGCTATGACGGCGGTGCTGAAACGCAAGCTGACCCTGCAACGTTACCCGTGGGGTGTGGCGCATGCGATGATAGCGTGGGATTATCTGTGGCACCGCGTGTGCCCGAAGCTGAAGCTCACCCGCAGGCTTTACTTCTTCGTCACCAAAGGCAAGGAGCGCACATACAACCGAGTTGAGATACTTGGGCGACTGTACAGGGCCGGCTTCGAGGTGGTCGACGAGCAGTTCCGCGACGGCGAGTTCTTCGTCATCGCCCACAAAGAGCACAAGCCAGTGGAGGACACACCGCCTTCGGGCTCGCCCTTGATACACCTGCGGCGCATAGGTCTAGGGGGCAAAACGATTGTGGTGCACAAGTTCCGCACGATGTACACCTATTCCGAGTATATCCAACCGTATATCTACCGCTACCAGAGCCTCGAGCGCGGTGGAAAGTTCAAGAACGACTACCGCGTGAACACGTGGGGACGAATACTGCGGCGCACGTGGCTCGACGAGCTGCCGATGCTGTGGAACGTGCTGCGCGGCGACCTGAAGCTGGTGGGCGTGCGTCCGCTGAGCCGCCAGTATTATAACCTCTACAGCGACGAGATGCAGCAGCTGCGCATAAAGGCGAAGCCTGGTATGCTGCCGCCGTTCTACTATGAGCGCAAGACACCCGAAACCCTCGACGAGGTGCAGGAGAGCGAGCGGCGGTACCTGGAAGCGTACCTCAAGCGGCCGTTTGCCACCGACTGGAAATACTTTTGGGGCATCATCGGGAATATACTATTTCGCCGCAAGCGGTCGAAATAGAGACGAAAAGTCAAAAAGTCTAAGAGGCGAAAAGACAAAAAGGAGAAGAGGAGAAGAGTCAAAAAGTCGAAGAGGCAAAAAGACAAAAAGACAAAGAGTCGAAAAGTCGAAAAGTCAAAAAGTCAAAAAGGAGAAATTATGGAGAGATGCATTGAGAATTTATATATTTGGCAGGAATCAAGAATTGTAGTCAATGTCATCTATCAGATGTTGCATGACTGCCGCGACTATGGTTTTAAAGATCAAATTCAAAGAGCGGCCATCAGTATCATGAATAACATTGCAGAAGGTTCAGAATCGGGCAGTGACGCAAAATACATCAACTTTCTATACATAGCGAAAGGCAGTTGCGGCGAAGTCCGAAGCATGCTATATCTTTGTGAAGACCTAGGTCATTGTACCACAGAAACACGCATTGACTTACAGAATCGTATAAAAAAGATTTCTGGCGGCATTGTAAAGATGATTGAAACGCTTAAAGATGAGACATAATAATAGCAAAAACTCTTCGACTCTTCGTCCTTTCGACTCTTCGACCCAAGACTCTGGTTGGACAACAGTAATAAAGCCCAAGGAGAGGCTGCTGCAGGTGGACTTCAAGGAGCTGTGGCGATACCGTGATTTGTGCATGCTCTTTGTGCGGCGCAATATCACCACGCAATACAAGCAGACAATATTGGGGCCGCTGTGGTATATCATACAGCCGGCGATGACGGTGATCATGTATATGGTGGTGTTCGGCGGCATAGCCAAGATACCCACCGACGG
>JBGUZF010000011.1:0-3546 GCA_045222795.1 Bacteroidales bacterium | reverse complement strand
TTCAGCCAACAGCCGGGCTTCGTGGCGTGGGCAATCGCCAAAGACACAGACATCGCACCGCAGATAAAGGATATACGGCAGTTTACGCTCGACGCAGATTTGATTCTTGGTGCGTTGGCAGACAGCAGCACGCTGGTCATCATCGGGCGCGAGAGGCAGTCGCCGCTGTATGAGTTGCCGCCGTTGCAGATAGAGAGCATTCTCCTGCTGGCCTCCACCACCGAGAAAGAGCTGTCGCAAAGCCTCGACATCAACGACCTCATGGCCGGCAAGATGAACAACGGGCGCGACTGGTGCCCCACCTACCTCAGCCGCGAGCTGGAGAACACCGAGTTCGGCGACCTGATGACCATCACCGACGTGCTGCTCAAGGATTGGTCGGAAAGCGGCACCATCCAGGAGAGCTACTACCGCTACCCCGACCCCGGCTACCACCCCTTCGACCGTCCGCTCTTCCGCAAGCTGGGCATCAACGAGCTCGTCTACAACTGGAACACCGCAGGCGCAATGTACGCAATAGATTGCGAGGGATACACGATTTATACACTTGGAAGGACAGGCTCGCTGCCCGTCAGCTATTTCAATTCGCAGGAGCGCAGCCAGTCGATAGGCTACCGCTACGAGAACCAGGCCTACCACTATTTCGCCACCCTCGGCTGCACCGACCTCGCACGTGTGGTGCAGTATACGGCGCTCTACCAGCTCTTCACCGACAACAACATCGGCTATTCGGGCAACACCTACCCCTCGTTCCCCGAGAACAAGCCCTTCCTGCTTTACAAGCCTACCGTCAAGCTCCTCAATGCCATCAAGAACCTCGGCGCCGACAGCATCGCCCTCATTTCTGACAGCCTCGCGCAGAGCGCGTTTGTCAACTATCAGAAGGAGCAGGTCGACAAGCAGCTGCTGGAGAACGAGCAGCAGCACCATTTCTCCTACACCGACGCCAACCGCGAGCGCATTTATCAGGATGTCCTCCGCAACACACAGGCGAGCATCGGCCGTAGCATCCACGAGGTGAAGAGCCTTCTCAACGGTCTCACCGAAGAGCAGTTCAGGCAGCTGGCGCGTTATCTCTCATATCCCCGCGGGGTTACCATCCGCGACCGCGAGAGTTACAACACCATGCTTCGCGCCCGGCGCGTCAACCAGCTAATACGCGAAATCGGCAAGAATAACTTAAAACTTCTGGGTATGGACCTCGGCGACGTCAAGAACTGGTACGCCGCCAACTTGAGGAACAATGCCGGCCGCTACATGAAAACCTCGTCGCTTATCATCACCTACAACGACCTCCTCACCACCGGCGGCCACAACCTCTCCTCCCGCATCAGCCGCGTCAACTCTATGACCAACTACAAGCGCACCCGCAACTACACACCGACGGATTACGACCGACCTGCGACCACCGAACCAACCCCGACCGACACCAAACCATCCACCACCAAACCCACCGCCCCCAAGGCTGCAAAAACTCCCTCAAACACTCAGACAACCACGCACTCGAGCAATAACTCAAGCAATCAAGCGATTAATCAATCAAGCAATAAAAACGTCCGCCCCCGCAGCGCCGTCATCTCCTCCTCCCCCCGCAAAGCAAGAGGCCTATAACCCAACCCCTCCGCTAATTAGTCAGAGCAGAAAGATTTTCACCTTTGACTTCGTCTACGTCCCTTCATTTCGGCAAAGAAAGCAGCTTTCTCTGCGCTCAACTTTCGGGACTCCCACCTTTCACCTTACCAGCGGCGTCTCCTTGCGGTAGCCCATGCCTGTGAGGTGGCAAATCAGTTTCCCTTCTTGATTAGTCACCCGCACCTCTACGGCGGGCAGCTTATGGTGGTCGACTATGGGGACAGCCTCTGCCCGCAGGCGGTCGCCCTCAACGGCGCTCGAGAGAAACATCACGTTGCTGCTGATGCCGAAGGTCAGGTTCCCCTGCCAGTTCATCAGCGCCGCCATCGCAAGGTCAGCCAGCGTGAACAGCGCCCCACCCTGGCACACGCCTCCGGCGTTCAGGTGTTCCTTCGTCACAGTCATCTCAGCAACGGCGTGCTGTTCATCCACTTCTGTAACCCTGCATCCCGCATTCGCCGCAAAGCGGTCGGTAGTGTTCAGTATTTCCTGTATGTTCATTCTTAGGGCAATAACGTTGAAAGAGCGAGATTATTGTGCCATGACGAGGAATGGAGCACTGGAAGAGTCCCGGAGGTACATAGGATGTACATGGGATGTACCCCCTTGGTGCCATAGAGATGGTATAGAGTTGGTATAGGGTTGGTATAGGGTTGATACAGAGTTGCCGACATACACAACTTGTTGATTTATATATTCTTCTAAAGAAGAATATATACTATAGGGGATAGTACATAGAGATGTGATATGTGTCGCCCCGACGGGGCTGTGGGAAGCGTCCCTTGGGACGAGGGAACGAAAAATAAATTTTGCCGTATCGGTCTTTATTTGTATATTTGTACCCTCATAAAAGACGCGAAATTAATAATAAATAATTAATCCTTAAACGTTTAAGCAATTATGGCAAAAGAAAAAAAGTTCATGACATGTGACGGCAACTGCGCGGCGGCGCATGTGGCCTACATGTTCAGCGAGGTAGCTGCTATCTACCCCATCACTCCCTCCAGCCCCATGGCCGAGTATATCGACGAATGGGCCGCTGCCGGACGCAAGAACCTCTTCGGCGAGACCGTGAAGGTCGTCGAGATGCAGAGTGAGGCCGGTGCCGCTGGCGCTGTGCACGGCTCTCTCCAGGCCGGTGCCCTCACCACCACCTACACCGCTTCGCAGGGCTTGCTGCTGATGATCCCCAACATGTACAAGATCGCCGGCGAATTGCTGCCCGGCGTGTTCCACGTTTCGGCTCGCGCCTTGGCCGCCCAGGCCCTCTCGATCTTCGGCGACCACGCCGACGTGATGAGCGCCCGCCAGACGGGCTTCGCCCTCCTCGCCGAAAGCTCGGTGCAGGAAGTGATGGACCTCGCCCCTGTGGCACACCTCAGCGCCCTCACCGGCCGCGTGCCCTTCCTCAACTTCTTCGACGGCTTCCGCACCAGCCACGAAATCCAAAAAATCGAGGCTTGGGATATGGAAGACCTGCGTCCGCTCGTCGACCAGAAGGCCCTCAAGGCTTTCCGCGAGAACGCCCTCAACCCCGAGCACAACGTGACCCGCGGCACCGCCCAGAACAGCGACGTCTATTTCCAGACACGCGAGCTGCAGAACAAGTACTACGATGCCCTGCCCGACATCGTGGCCAAATACATGGCTGAAATCAGCAAGCTGACCGGCCGCAACTACGCCCCCTTCACCTACTACGGTGCCGCCGATGCCGACAACGTCATCGTGGCCATGGGTTCGGTGACCGAGACCGTGAAGACCGTCGTTGACTACCTGAACGCCCAGGGCAAGAAGACCGGCTGCATCACCGTCCACCTCTATCGTCCTTTCAGCGTGAAGCACCTCATGGCCGTCATGCCCAAGAGCGTGAAGACCCTCTGCGTCCTCGACCGCACCAAGGAGCCCGGCGCCAAC
>JBGUZF010000010.1:0-5644 GCA_045222795.1 Bacteroidales bacterium | reverse complement strand
TCGTCTTCGTGTCCTCATCATACCTTATATATAATGATTGACACACGCTATCTCTATCTTCTCATCATTTCAAATTTCTCGCGTTCCCGTTTGGACGAAAACGGCTGCAAAAGTACAACCTTTTTCTTTACTGGCAAAATATTTTTTCAAAAAATTTCGCTCCCAAAATATAACTCTCTGTAAATCTTTACTAAATATACAAAAATATTTTTCTCACCCTCTCGTTTTTACCCCGTAAACCACATCCACCATCACCAAAACCACATAAAAATAGCCCTCTTCTTGGCAAAAACAGCCAAAAAGAGGGCAAAATCGCTGTATATTACAATATATCTGCTACTTACACATCAAACACCAAGCCCAAAATCAATGTATTACTATCTCGTCGGTGAACAGATAGCTCGGCTGTCCAGGTGCGGGGTGCCACTCGGGCAGCGGTCCGGGGTTGGGCACGACAACGCGGAGGAAGGTGAAAGGTGAAAGGTGAGAGGTGAAAGGTACCGTGTATTGTTTCAGTCTCATCCCTGTCTCGCGCGGATCCATATCGAAGTGTTTGTCGGCCACCAGCGTCCACTCCTTGCCGTCCTTCGAGGCATACACCTTTATCTCCCTCGGCGCCAATATCCAATCGAAGGTATTCTGTATGAACCGCATATTAATGGCGGACGGGGACGTCCGCGTTCCCAGGTCAATAATGGCGTCGATGCTGTCGCCCCAATAACCCTGCCAGTGGCCGTCGGCATAGGTGGTGTTGCTGCCCAGCTGGCCATCGATAAGGGCATCCACGCCGCCACCGCTGTAGATGGCTTTATATGTGGAATATGAGGTGTTGAGTTTTATCTTGGCGCCCATACCGAGGTGGCTCAGCAGGTATTGCTCCGAGACCACTCCCTCGCCATATTTATTGTAAGCGACAGCCTTTATCGTCGCCGACCGCTCCAGCGGGAACGGTCCCTCATACTTGGTCGAAGAAGCCGTCGGCTCACTCCCGTCGAGAGTATAATAGATATCCTTCCCTCCATATAGCGTCCGCAGCGTCACCATCGGTTCCGTATGTTGCGGCATTGTCACAACATCAAAGAAAACCTTCCTGTCTAGCTCCAGCACCTCCCTCGCCAACTCGTCATAGCGGTTGCAGACAATATAGCGCTCATACTCGCCGTTTTCCTGATCCCAAAGCCGCAAATACTCCATCTTGAGGTCGGTAAGGAATACCCAGTACTGCCCCTTCATCATCTTCAGCCTTTCCTTCATAGTCAAATCCTTGCCCTCCAGTTGGTGGTATATCATTTTCCGCAGGATTGACTTGAACACCGTCTGCCTTATGCGCATAAGGGCGTAGTGGGCATGGGGATTGGCGGCAGAGTCAATCTCCTTGTCTAGTTCCATCACCTTCTTAATCACCCTGTCGCAGCGGTCGCTCATAGCGTCCGATATATTATCGGGGTTGAAGTTCAGCAGCGGTTCCATCAGGGCTGCAGACGTGTACCAGTCGGCAATGTCTGGGTCGCTCTCGAGAGCACCAACCTCGTATAGCTGCTGTGTCTTGGGGGCAGTAGGTTGAATGGGACTAAAAGGGAAACTGGTATTATCGATATTGCCATAAAAAAGACGCTCAAAATTCTCGTTGAACTGTTTCTCCCTCCTGACGAACTCCTCGGGGTCGTCGGTCTTGATGGGGTTCCACGCCATCTCGGCGCTCCAGAACAGCCCGTGCCAGCAGTTGTCGAACAGCGCCTCGCCGTTGTCGTCCCAGCAGGTGTTCATCAGGCCCTCGGCACCGTTACGGTAACCGTCCCTCGCAAGGTTGGCGATATTCTTCATGTAGCGGTAGGGGTTTGGTATCATGTTGCTGCTGTGCGAGAGCGACGGCGCCACCCAGAAGGGGGTGCCGTTGTCCTTGAAGGGCTTTATAAGGTGGTCATAACTATCCAACGGCTCGTAGGCCCACATGATGTAGGTCATATCCTTCGGCAGCTGGCGCATCATTGCGGGATTCTTGGCGACGATGTCGCCCCACATTATTACCCGAGTGGGTAGTGGATAGTGGGTAGTGGGTAGCACTTGACCACGACTGCTATCCACTACACACTGTCCACTACCCACTTCTTCAATAAGCGCATAGCACCTATTTATATGGTCCACATACACCTGGTCGGCCCCCTTGCGGTCCACCAGTGCTTTCGCCCGCCCCGTCCCCAGCTGCTCCGTCTCGTCGCAGTTGATGATGAAGAAGGGCGAGTTTGGTATGCGCTCGAAAGCCCCGGCGATGCGCCTCCGCAGGAAGTCGTAAGTGGCTTCGTTGTCGGGGTTGAAGTTGTTCTTGCTGTCCATCATATACTGGTAGAACGGCACGCGAAGCGTCTTCTCGGCATGCGCGAAGAGCTGCAGGTTTATCACCTCGTCTGGCAGCGGCTTGCATTTGGCGGCGTAGGCAGGCGCCAGGTCGGGGAACTCCGGTTGGTACAGCGTATGCTCGGTATAGTAGTTGCAGAAGTTGTACTTCAAGGCATGCAGTACCTCGTACTGCTTCTTGCGGTAAGCCTCGTGCGGCACCGGCCCGCGACTCTGGTCGTCCATCCAGCCACGATAGGTATAGGCGGGCCAGTCGGTGATGCGGCAACATGGCAACACGTCGCCATAGAGACGATGGAGTTGCGCCAACGTAAGGTGGCCATTGGCAAGGCCGTCTTCTGCATAGTACTCAATGGTGATGCCTTTCGGCTCGATGGTCAAGACATAAGCCTGTTCCACATTGTTCTGCACCCAGTGCAACTGACTTGTCTTCTTCAAATCAATCTCAACTCCGTCAACCTGTTTTTCCTTCACCTTCATGCGGCGAGTGTCCACGCTGTCTTTCTTCCAAAGACCAGTCTCCACAACCTGCGGCGTCGGTATCAACCCGAGATTGACCTGTTCCTGCGCCCATGCGCCCATGCCAATCGCCATCAGCAAAACTATTACTATCCGTTTCATATAATTTCAATTTTCAACTTTCAATTTTCAATTTCCCGTCAGCCCCTTATAGCTCTTCGCCGCCTCCTGCAGCGCCTCCTCGGTGGTGAACTGCTCATAGTACCTGCACTTCGTCACCACCCTCTGCTGCGCAACGTGGCCCTCCACCTCATGCACCAGCGCGAAACCTTTCATCTCATCACCAAACCGCTCGCCCGTCAGCGCCAAGCAGCCGTCCACCACCATCGTCTCCTCCACATCCAACCTCTCCACCTTCAGCTTCAACTTCGGCCGACCGCCATACACCATCTGCGTAAACTCATACAGCAGCACCCGTCCCTCCTTCGCCATCTCCAGCGTCAGGTTCGTCAGCAGCGCCGCCACCCCGTCCACTTCGCCCAGCCGGTACTCCACCGCTGTCATCTCCCCGTCGCTCACCACCGTCTCCGGCAGCAACAACGTATAGCCCTCATACAACTGATCCCTCGTCAAATACACCGTCGGCGACAGCCTATTCACCGACATAAAACGGTAGTAAGGCCCCGCGCCGCCCTCAAACAGCCGCTCGCGCCCCATCCTGATCGTCTTCCACAACCGGTTGTTGTGCGCCAACCGCTCTCGCATCTCCAACTGCTTGCGCGACAAGCGCCTCGGCTGCCGTATATGCTTCGGCCGCACAAACAACTTCCCGTTCCGCTGGTAGATAGTCAGCTCTCCCAGCCGACCCTGCATCTCCAATACTTCATTCAACAACTGTGCCATATATCATTAACTTTAAATAGCCATCACATCCGACTCACATCCCACTCACTTCCCACTCACATCCGACTTAGTTTCGGTTGAGTTTCGGTTAAGTATCGGTTCACTTTCGGTTCACCTTCGGTTCTCACACCTTTTTCTGCCCTAAATAAAACCTTGCAAACCCCTATCGCAATACCCTCCAGCACCTTACGCCCGTCGGCACCGCACCGTTCATAATGCAAATATACAACTTTTTCCCGAAACTTCCAAATCTTTTTCCAAAAAACCTCACCCCTTCAAAATAAATATCACGTTCCCCGTTTTTTTCGTATCTTTGCATCCGAATAAACAAAACCAAACCCATGCGAAAACTACGCGAAACCCTCGGCTACCTCATTGGAGGACTGACCTTTGTACTCCTCATCCCAGCTCTCATGTGGCTCCTCTCCGGCCGCCCCGACCTCCTCGCCGTCCCCATCCTGCGCCTCCTCGCCGCCATCGTCATCGCACTCCTCGGCCTCGCCCTCAGCATCTGGTCAATCGTCCACATGCGCCGCCGCGGCGACGGCAACCCCATGGACGCCTTCGGCCACGAAGTCGCCCCACGCACCAAGCACCTGATGACCGACGGCCCTTACCGCCTCAGCCGCAACCCCATGCTCACCGGCAGCTTCATCTACTATGCCGCCCTCTGTCTCCTCCTCCTCACCTGGCCCGCCCTCCTCGTCTTCGCCGCCTTCATCGCCGTCATGCTCCTCCAAGTCCGCTCCGAAGAGCGCCGCCTCCTCCGCGACTTCCCCACCGAATACCCCGCCTACTGCCTCCACACCGCCCGCTTCTGGCCTAGATTCAGAAAGAAAAAACAATAATTATGGTAATAAACTTCGACGAATTCCCCGAAATCGCCAACCCGCAGTTCAAAGGCGGCATGGGCGACACGATGTTCCGCACCTTCAACGACGGAACCAACAAGATTATGCGTGGACGCCTCGACGTCGGCTGCTCCATAGGCCTCCACAGCCACACCACCAACAGCGAAATCATCTTCGTCCTCAGCGGAGAAGCCCGCTGCCTATATGACGACGGCGAGGAGCGCCTCACCGCCTGCCAATGCCACTACTGCCCCAAAGGCCACAGCCACTCGCTCATCAACGCCAGCGCCACCGAGCCGCTCATCTTCTTCGCCATCGTCCCCGAACAATAAACAGCCACCGATATGAAGAAAACTCTCTCCATCCTTGCCGCCGCGATGCTTCTGGCATCCTGCGCCAACAGCGACAAGCAACTCACCGACCGCGCCGCCGAGCTCTGCCAATACATCCCCGACCACCAGCTCCTCGAAGCCTCGCGCGACTATATGACCGAAGACTTCTACTGTGTCCTCGACACGATGTTCAACCGCCTCCCCAACCACGAGGCGATGGACCACGAATGGCTCTACTATTTCGTCACTGGCAACGGCGGCACCATAGCCGACTACACGGTGGTGGGCGTGGAGCAAATCGACCGCACACACGCCATTGCCACCATCAGCGTGCGGCAGATGTGGGAGGACGGCTCCTTCGACCCCGAGAGCGACATCGAGGAGCACCGCCTATATATGGAAAAGGTGAGCGGACAGTGGCTTATGTCGGACTTCGACGAGCACAAGGCCGACTGCATCCGCTACATAGCCATTAACCGCGACGAGCAGGCCATGCGCCAAGCCATCAGCGACTACCTGGTGAGCGAAATTGGCGAACAGTATCAGAAAGGCGAACTGTGCGTGCCAGTACTGATGATCGTATCTGAAATGAACGAAGAGGACTCCCGCTGCGCTTCTGAAGATGAAGGCGACAGCACGGCATCGTTAAGCTTCGTATGGGGCGACTTCTGGGTGCTGTGGTACACCCCTGCTGGCGACACCCTGAAGTGCGTCTCCGGTGGCAACCACTCGGGCCTTATGACC
>JBGUZF010000009.1:0-2770 GCA_045222795.1 Bacteroidales bacterium | reverse complement strand
TTGTCAATGGTTTCGTAGTTCACGGGGATGATGCCCTCGACGAGTTCGCCGTTCTGGACGTACTTAATGAGGATCTCATCGGCGCGGTTGTTGTCGACGTGGCCGAAGACGATGGGGTCCTTGCCCGGGACGCGCACCTCGAGGGTGGGCTCGGCGTGGCAGTAGCCCATGCAGCCTGTCTGCGTGAAGACGGCGGGGATGTGAAGCTCGTCGGCCTTCTGCATCATGTGTTCCATAACCTGCTTGGCACCGGCGGCGATACCGCAAGTGGCCATAGCAACCTTAATCTGGACAAGCGCCTCAGGGTTCTCCGCTTTCTCGCGAATGTCGAGATTGTTCTGGAGCTTCTCGCGCATGGCCTTCAGGTCAGCTAAAGATTTTACTTTTGTCATAGATGTGACTTTTTAGGATTAATATTATTTGTTTATTATTAATAATCAATTACATATACAGACATCACGCCCATATATGACTTGGCAAATATACAAAATAAAAATGATATATATATAATTTTTGAAAAAAAACTCACCATTTCTGGTGAGTCTTTATCCAAAGCGCTAATTATGCGTATATTACCCTAAAACTCTATCTCACCGCTGATGCGGTCGTCTCCCCACACGGAGTACATGTTAGAGCGGCCCTCGTGTAGGGTCATCTTGCCCTTGGACTCGAGGTGCAGGCGGTAGAAGACGCATTGGTCGAGCTTGGCCTTGTCACACACCACGTCGGTGGCGAAAGCCTCGCAGGTGGGCGCGCCGCACACGCCACAGTCTATCTGCGGCAGATGCCCTTTCATCTTCTCTATCTTCTCCATCTTCTCGAGGGCCTTGCCGATGTCACTGTCGAGCACCATCATCGAGCGGGGCTGCACCTCGTCGACCTGCGAATGCTCGATGAGGTATTCCTTGTATTTCTCCATCTCGCGATCGCGCGGCATCTCGCCGTTGCGCTCGCGCTCGGCGGCCTTGCGGGCGCGGGCGTACATGCGCTCGCCACAGAGGAAACGGTTGTCGCATGAGAGCAGGGCGCCTGCGCAGCTCTGGTCGCAGGCCCTCAACTCGAGGAACTCCACGCCTTCCACCTCGTCGTTCTCAAGCTTGTCGAGGAAGTCCATCACGTTCTGTATGCCATCGATGGAATAGCTGCGCTTGGCGGGACAGATGCGGCGCTCGCCGTTGGTGAGGGTGCTTAAGATGGCGTCGGCCGAGAGGCGCTGGCGCGTGAGGGGCTTATATTGATGGTCCTTGCCGTTGTCTTTCATTCGCTTGTAGACACGGTTGAAGAGCGAGTTCATGTTGATGACGCCGTCGATGATACTCTTCTCCTCGCCCACGGGGGCCTTGACGGCCGACACCTTGGCGGCGCAGGGGGTGATGTAGAAGAGGCCTATCTCCTCGCGCGGTATGCCGCGGCTCATCAGCTCCTCGATGGCGTACATGGCGCTGAGGTCGAGCGGCACCTTGATGGGCATCACGTTCTCGGCCAGCGAGGGATATTTTATCTGTATCAGTCGCACAATGGCGGGGCAGAACGACGAGATGAGGGGTCTTATCTCGGGGTGCTCCCTGGCGTAGCGCTCCTTGGCGTCGCGATAGATCATGGCGGCGCTCTCCACCTCCATCACATGGGCGAAGCCCAGCTCGTAGAGCGTGGCGTAGACCTTCGACACGCTGATGTCGTCGGGGAACTGACCCATGAACACGGCGGGCAGCAGGGCCACCGAGTGGCTGTACTTGCGGAAAGCCTCGAAGTCGTCGTCCTTGATGCTCACGGCCTGGGCGGGGCACACCTCGTAGCACTTGCCGCAGTCAACGCAGCGGTGCTCCTGTATCGCCGCCTTGCCACCGAAGATGCGTATGGCCTCCGTGGGGCAAATCTTCATGCAGCGCGAGCAACCGATGCAGCGCTCCTCGTCTATTTGTAAAGCGTGATAAAAAGCCATTTTCTACTTATCTACTTAACTACTGTCTACTTAACTACTGGAAGTTCACTTCCATTTCGACGGTGGTGCCTACGCCCACCTCGCTGGTGACGTTCATCTTGTCGACATTCTTCTGCATGTTGGGCAGGCCCATGCCAGCGCCGAAGCCCATGTCGCGCACCTCGGGGCGCGCGGTGCTGTAGCCTTCCTGCATAGCCAGCGCTATGTCGGGGATGCCGGGGCCCTTGTCGGCCACCACCATGTGTATCTTGTCGGGCTCGATGTCCACCAGCACCTTGCCGCCGTAGGCGTGGGCTATGGCGTTCACCTCGGCCTCGTAGAGGGCCACGACGACGCGCTTCACCACCTGCGGGTTGACGTTAAGCTGCTTCAAGGTCTTCTTCACCGAACTCGAAGCCTTGCCGGCGTTCACAAAGTCGCCTTCTATTACTGTATACTCTTGGTGCATAATTCTTTCTTAGTTTTAAGTATTAAGCTGTAGGTATTAAGTGGCTTCGCTGTTCGGCGTCAGCACACTTAAAACTTAAAACTCACAGCTCACAGCTAATACAATGGTTTCATGCCGGCGCCGTAGAGGATGCCGCAGGTCTTGAACATCGAATAGGGTGTGCAGATGAGGATCATGTCGTTCTCGTCGGCCAGCTCCACCATGTCCTCGGTGGGGCGCTTGCCGCGCACAAAGATGACCACCTCGAGGTTAGCCATATCGCAGGTGCGTATGGTCTGCACGTTGCAGAGGCCGGTGACCAGCACCGGCGTGTCCTTGAGGGTGAGCACGTCGCTCATCAGGTCGGAAGCGAAGCAATACTCCTCTTCCCTATCCAGCTT
>JBGUZF010000008.1:0-4294 GCA_045222795.1 Bacteroidales bacterium | reverse complement strand
CCGTCGCTGATGCTCTTCACAAGCTTGGTGAAACCGTCGGGGGTCATCAGGTTCACGCCCGAGAGGGGTTGTCCAGTAATCTGCTCGAAGGTGTCGGTATGGTAGGGCGCCGTGAGATTGTAGCCATTGGCAGCCACAGGGATAAGTTTCTTGTTGCCGAGCTGTGTGGCCATGCGCCACTCGCGGTTGTAGTAGTTGTCTATGCGTCCGGCGGCAAGGTCGTCGGCGATATGCGGCGTGAGCAGTGGCAGGAAGACACGGCAACGACCTATGGCGTCCTGTATCATCGAGTCGTAGTTGTCGCCCCCTTGCAGGCTCGAATTGTCGAACCACACGTCGAACCCTGCGGCACGTAGGCGGAAGAAGAGTTGTGTGGCCATTATACGGTCGTGGCTGCAGTAGGAGAGGAACACTCCGCCTGCACGACGGTACTTCTCTATCTGCTCGTAGAATGGATTCGACGGGTCTGTGGATGTAAGCGACTCGGTGATGCTGTTCATGAAAGACGTGGCATCGCCATGCGAGTATATACGGTTGCGTTCGAGGAAGGAGTTGAGACCACGGTCGGAGTCATTGTTTTGGTCGAGGGTGAAGGCCACCTGACCCTCACGGAAACGAGCAAAATCGTGCTTGAGGATATACCAGAAGAAACGGAAATACCAGTCCTCGAACTTGCAACCAAGAGCCAACACTTTCTTGGAGCGTATGAATTTCATCAGGCCGTCGTTGCCGAAGAGGAGCCATTTCTCGATAATCTGTATGGCGTCGTTGTCGGTGCGCACATAGTGGCGTGCCTCGTCTTTCTCGGCCTTGCCGAAGATGTAGATGAGCGTAGGCTCGTTGTAGCGGCTGCCGTCACGGTAGGTGGCCAGCGCGTTGCGCATGTCGTCGAGCGACCGTTTGTCGTCGATGTTCACCACGCGCAGGCTTTCGCCATAGACAGACCGCATAAGGGTCTCGAGGTAGCCGTCGAAGGTGGTCGTCAACACGATAGGGAAAAGGCGCGTTGAGACCATGTCGCGCAACTCAGGACTCATGTCGGCGAGGTCGTAGCTGAAGTCGTCGGCCGAGTTGAGCAAGTTGCGCACGGGGTCGACGCCGCTGCCCGAGTCGAGGGCCAGTTCGTTGAGGTCCTTGTAGCCACGGTTCAGACTGCTGTTGAGAGCCTTGAGGAGGTACTGTTTCACGTCACCCGACGGCTCCTCGTCGCGGTTCATAATCACCTCGCTGCCCACCACGAGCAGGTAGTCGCCGTTCATCACGTCGGTGACAAACTGTTCGCGGTCGAACACCGTTTCCTGTTGCTGCGACAGTCGCGCCGCAGTGTCGTCTTTTGGTTTGAATCCCATGGTAATATCTATTATTTGTTTTTTCTCAAGATTGTACTATTATTACAAGTATAAGCGTTACTGCGGCAGCAAGCACGGCGCCCCAGTTCACGAGGCGACAGCGGAAGGCCCACTTCGCCATAGCATTGTCGAACAGAGACTGGTCGTCGGTGTCCAATGCGCCATCAACTTTCTTTGATGTATGTATAGTTGTGAGTCCAATCGTAAAAAGTGCTGCGGAAGCGGGGAGAATATAGAGTACAATAGGAAAGTCATAATTGTCAAAGAACACCAGTCTGGCCAGTACACAAAGTACTGCAAAAATACCGGCAGCAACCATCATCCACGCCACACGGCGTTTGGACCTCATGGTTTTACCAATAAGGTAGCGCACGCGATAGTCGACAGCCAGAGTGCTGTCGTTGTAGATGTGTTTCTTGTTGGCAGCAATCAGTATTACTATACCTATAACAACCAGCATTACCCATACTGGAATAAGTAATAAAGCCAGATTGGCACCCGGCCAATGGTTATGCTTTGCAACGAAGGCATACGTGGTGAAAAATACCGCAACAGCTATGCAGATCCACGCCAATACGCGTTTAGCGATAGAATTGTTTTTCCCTTTCATAGTCATCAATCATTAGTTACCTACAAATACACACATTGCACACAGATACAGGAACAGGCATATCACAAGTATATACCCACCGAAGGCGAACAAGTCGCGCATAGTCCATTTGGACAGGGCCTCGTCGAATGCCGACTGGTTGTTTATTTCCAGTGCTTCGAGAGTGGCCTTCGAGGTGGTCAGCGTGAAGATGCTGATGGCCAGCAAAGCCACATATAATGGGATGCCAAGATAAATAATATTACCACCAGGCCAATGGAATTTGAGAAAGAGATATGGCGAAATTACAAGTGCTATCGATAAAAATAGTGCCACCCATCCAATACGGCGCTTGGCCTTCAATGAACGTTCAATAGACAGACGGGTGTCGTTGTTTATTTTTAGACCACGTTTTTTCTTGTTTATCTTATTGTTATCCATAATCAAACAATTCTATTACATGTAATCTTGAAAATCTATATCACTTGAGCGGTAATTAAAGTGACTGGCAGGGAAATAACGTATTGAGTCGTCATGACTCCAGGTTTTGTCCTTTGCCCATTC
This sequence comes from Bacteroidales bacterium, assembly GCA_045222795.1. Classification (GTDB taxonomy): domain Bacteria; phylum Bacteroidota; class Bacteroidia; order Bacteroidales; family P3; genus Colimorpha. The sequence continues at coordinate 1,792 of JBGUZF010000008.1, read as the reverse complement.
CTTTGCAATACGTATCAGATACCAATATGACGGATATAGTATTTGCAAGACCCTTCCGTTACTTTCTTTTAAATATATATTGCTCGGTCGAAGGGAAAGGTCCTCATGGCGAACAAAGCCAATCAGAGATACATTAAATTCCATTGGCAGAAAACCATTCAGTTCATACGTGGCAATCGTATCAAAAACAGGCTGATCCTGGGTATATTGCACTGTTGATGCAAGTATTCGCGCCACAGAATCAATTTTGAGTATTCTGTACATATTATCCCCATACAAACTGCCGCCACTTTCTTTTTGAACACTATCAATCGCTTGCACATCATATGGTGGCCAGAAACGACCTTGTATAATTACATTACCATCTTCCTTAATCTTTATGAACTTGTCAGAAGATAGTTCTATTGTATCAACATTAACTTCGCGTACTGCAAACAACTCGGCAAAGTCGGGGTGCTGTTGCATGGCATTACGTAAAGCCGCCTCGGCGGCGGTAGTGTAAGTGTGGCTGTAATCGAATGAACCATAACTACTGGTGTCCACTGCTTCGAGAGCCAGTCGTACAGCCAAATCGACATCGCCGTTGACCAGCGCCAACTCTGACTGGTAAGCATGCAACATGCTGACATATCCCGACTGGATAGCGTCCATACGCCGCAGATTGTTCATCGGATTGAATGTTATGCCAACCAACAGGCAGAGGAGAAGGAAGATTCCTATGGCCCAGCCAATAATCTTCTGGCTGCTGCGGCGCTCGCGTATCTCGACCAGCGGGTCGCAGAACGAGTCGTGGATAAGCTCGATGCGATAGTCTTGGGTGTTGTTGCCCACCGAGGTGCGTTGCAGTATCTTGTTGTTGCCCTCGAGCAGGCGGTCGGTGTCGTGCACATGCTGGCGGAAATCACTCTCGCTTATCGAATTGCGGCGTCCAGCACTGTCTACCATGCTGTTCTCAATATAGTTACACTCCTTCCGTTTCATGCCGGCAGTGGCCTCCTTGTAGAACTGGATGATGGGATTGTCGCGCATGAACTCGTTGAGCATGTCCAGGGTGATGCTGTCGCTGTGGTGCTGCTGCATTTCGGCATACAGACGGCTGCACAGCAGCGACAGCAGGTTGGTACTGATGGTGTCGTCTTGCTCGCTGCGCGCCATGTCGATAACAGTCTCGGCGATGTCTTGTGCTTCGCTGGTATTCAGTACCTCTTTGCCAGGCTTGAGTACAACGCTGAGGGCGTTCTCGTAGTTGAGGGGACGCAGGCGGTAGCGGCATTTCTTCATCTCGTCGAGGTAGCAGCGGTCGAGGCTGTCCTCGAGGAGGTAGAGGTCGTCCTCGCGTATGGAGGCGAGGAAGCGGAAGTTGTAGTCGTAGTCGTCACCCAAGGAGTGCGAGGGGTCCATCATGAAGTGTATCTGCCGCAGCAGAGCCTCGGCCTCATCGCGACGGCTGCGGAACACCTCCTCGAACTGGTCGAACACCAGCACAGGGAACTTCACCTTGCTCCCGACGTCCACGAACTTCGTCCGCGCAAACCACGCCCACAGCCACTGCTCGTCCTGGTCGTCGGAGGGCAGCGCCACAATGTCGGCGGTCTGAAGATCAGCAACCTGCGCGAGACGGCTGACGACACACTGCTGGAAGGTGGTGTCCATGGCCTCCATGCCGAGGCGGATGCTCAGCGGCAGATAGCCCATCTCGCGCAGGCGAGGGAAGACACCGGCGTTGAGCAGCGAGGTCTTACCCGTGCCGCTCTTGCCATAGAGGGTGCAGAAGATATTGTCGTCGACCAGC
>JBGUZF010000007.1:0-6377 GCA_045222795.1 Bacteroidales bacterium | reverse complement strand
GCCGAGCAGCTCCACCGCCGCTCCCTCGTCGTCCTCTTCACCGACGCCTTCGTGCGCGACGAAGAGCGCGAGCCGCTCTTCGACGCCCTCCGCCATCTGCGTCACAACAAGCACGAAGTCATCCTCTTCCACACCTTCGACCGCGCCCGCGAGCTCCAGCTCCAATACGACGCCACACCCCATCAGTTCATCGACCTCGAGACCGGCCGCCAGCTACGCCTCCAGCCCACCGAGATAGCCGCCGCCTACCGCCGCCAGATGGAGGCAATGCAGTCCACCCTCCAGCAGCAGGCCATGCAATACCGCATCGACTACGTGCCCGTCGACGTAGCTCAAGGATTCCATCAAGTAATACTACCTTTCCTACTGAAACGCAGCAAAGTATAAAATAATCTCCAAACCATATATAAAATACTTTTTGTGGTATCAAATTTTTTTCCTAACTTTGCACCCACAATTATAACACAGATTATATTAACAAAATACAACAATACAAGATGAGTACAAGAAAATACACGCTGGTAATCAACCCTGGTGCCACGTCGACGAAGGCCGCCATCTATGAAGGCGAGAACGAAGTTTTCACCGAGAACCTCTCCCACCCCATCGAGGAAATCCAGAAGTTCCACGAGGTGGCCGACCAGTTCGAGTACCGCAAGGGCGCCATCCTCGACATGGTCAAGCGCCACGGTGTCGGCACCGACGAGATTGCTGTTGTTATGGGCCGCGGCGGCCTCACCCGCCCCTGCGAGAGCGGCTGCTACCGCGTCAACAACCTTATGAAGGAGGAGTGCCACGCTGGCATACAGGGCAAGCACGCCTGCAACCTCGGCGCACTCATCAGCGACGCCATCGCCACCGAAATCGGCCTCCCCTGCGCCTACATCGCCGACCCCGGCATCGTCGACGAGCGTCCCGAATTCGCCAAAATCAGCGGCCACCCCGTCTTCGACCTCGACCCCTCGCGCGAGGGTGTCATCTGGCACTGCCTGAACCAGAAGATGACCGCCAAACTCTATGCCCGTGAGCTCGGCAAGCACTACGAGGACCTCAACCTCATCATCGCCCACATGGGCGGCGGCGTGAGCGTGGGCATCCACAACCACGGCAAGGTCGTTGAGGTGAACCGCGCACTCTGCGGCCTCGGCGCCTTCTCGCCCACCCGTTGCGGCTCCATCAACGCCTCCAAACTCATCGAGGTGGCCTGCAGCGGCAAATACGACGAGGCTAAGTTGAAGAAGATGGTCACCGCCGAAGGCGGCTTCGTGGCCTATCTCGGCACCAACGACGCCTACGACGTCGAGAAACGTGCACTGGCCGGCGACGAGAAGTGCCAACTCCTTGTCGACGCTTTCACCTATCAGGTGAGCCTCGAAATCAGCCGCCTGGCCGCTGTAGTCAACGGCAAGGTCGACGCTATCCTGCTCACCGGCGGCATCGCCTACAGCAAACCCTGGATGCAGATGATCATCGACCGCGTCGGCTGGATTGCCCCCGTCAAAGTCTACAAGGGCGAAAACGAAATGCTGGCCCTCGCCATCTGCGGCAAGGAAGTGCTCGACGGCGTCGAAGTGAAGGAGTACAAATAATAGTTAGGAGTTATGAAGAAGATATTTCTGGCAGTAGCCGTATTTTCACTTTTCACTTTTCACTTTTCACTTTCCCAGGCTCAGGACGTGAAGATAAAGAAGGGCAAAGCCACCATGGACGAGGCCTACTACAACGAATTGGTTGCAAAAGCCGCCGCATACGACAAGGCTGTCACGGAGATTGCTGCCTTGAAGAAGCAGTCCCAGCCCGCCACACCCCGCACCTTCAACGACTCGGCATCCTACGCCATCGGCCGCGACATCTACAACCAGTGGGCACAGCAGAACCTCGGCATCGACGGCACCATGGCCGGACAGGCCATGATGGACTGCGCCAAGGGCCAGAACCGCTGGACCGACCAGATGGCACGTCCGCTGCTGCAGCGTTTCCAGCAGGAGTTTGAGAACCGTCAGCGCCAGGGTGTGCAGGACAACATCAAGGCCGGCGAGAAGTTCTTGAAGGAAGTGAGCAACAATAAGTCGGTCTACACGACCGCCAGCGGCCTCAAGTACCTGCGCCTCAAGGAAGGCAACGGCAAGAAGCCCAAACCCACCGACCGCGTCAAAGTGCACTACACCGGCAAGCTCATCGACGGCACCACCTTCGACAGCAGTGTGGACCGCGGCGAGCCCATTACCTTCCCTCTCAACCAGGTCATCCCCGGCTGGACCGAAGGACTGCAGCTGATGGACGAAGGCTCCAAGTACATGCTCTACATCCCCTACAACCTCGGCTACGGCGAGCAGCAGGCAGGCACCATCCCTCCCGGTTCGACGCTCATCTTCGAGGTTGAGCTGTTGGAAATCAACCCGAAATAAATGAACACCTACGGTGAGAAATTCAAAGTAACAACCTACGGCGAGTCCCACGGACCCGCCGTAGGTGCTGTTATCGACGGCTGTCCCGCAGGAGTGGCCATCGACTTCGAGGCCATCAAGGAGGCTCTCTCCCGCCGCCGCACCGGCGCTCCCCGCAAGGAAGAGGACGAGATAGAATGGCTCTCCGGCCTCAAGGACGGCATCACCCTCGGCACGCCGATAGCCTTCCTGGTGCGCAACACCAACACCCGCCCCGAGGACTACGCCGCCATCGAGCATCTCTTCCGTCCCGGCCACGCCGACTACACCTACTACATGAAGTACGGCCTCCGCGACCACCGCGGTGGCGGACGTGCTTCGGCCCGCGAGACTCTGGCCCGTGTGGTTGCAGGCAGCATAGCGCTGCAGCTGATGCCCGAAGTCAGTATTAGAGTGGAGAGTGGAGAACGGAGAGTGGAGAGTGATGACGACACGGTAGGTGGCGTAGTGAAGTGCCGCATCGAGGGAGTGCCTGCCGGCATTGGCGAACCCATCTTCGGCAAACTCAACGCCGCACTGGCGTCGGCGATGATGAGCATCCCGTCGGCAATAGGCTTCGAGATGGGCGCAGGATTTGCAGCAGCACAGATGAAAGGCAGCGAATATATCGACCGCTGGAACCCTCAACGTGAAACGTCAGACGTGAGACTTGAGACAACAGAACCTCTCACCTCTCACCTTTCACCTCTCACCTTAACAAATCGCTGCGGCGGCATACAGGGCGGCATCAGCAACGGAATGCCGATAGAGTTCCGCGTGGCGTTCCACCCAGTGGTCACCATCCCCCAGCCCATCGAATGCCTCCACGAAGACGGCCACCTGGAGACCGTGAACCTCGGCGGCCGACACGACCGCTACCATATCGAACGCGCCGCCGTTGTGGTGGAATCAATGGCTGCGCTGTGCCTAATAAACTATATGTTGTAGTTAGAAGTTATGAAGAAAGCATTATTAATTCTTAATTTTTCATTTTTAATTATCTTCGTTGGTTGCAAGCACGACACCTTCACCGTCAGCGGCACAATCGACAACGGAGCCAACAAGACCCTCTGGCTCGAAGAAATCGCTCCCGAAGGACCGCTGTTCATCGACAGCATCCCCGTCGACAGCAAAGGCTGCTTCAAGTACGAATACAAGATGCCCTATCGCAGTCTCTACACGCTGCACACCTCGGAGGGCAACTACGCCGTGCTGCTGCCCGACTATGGCGAAAAACTCAAGGTGAAAGGCGACTGGGAGAATCTCTCGCTGACCTACACCGTCGACGGCTCGCCGGAGAGCCAGCTCCTGTGGCAGTTGCAACAGCTGACCAACGACGGAGCGGCGGTAATCACCGACCTGGTGGACACTGCACGCCACTACAGCCAGTTGCTCAACGAAGGCGCTGTCGACGAAAAAACTGTTGCCGCCAAGCGCCACATCACCGACTCCATCTATGTGGCCGAATGCGGCCTGCAGCAAGAATATGTCGAGAATTTCATCGAAGAGAACGTGGGTTCGCTGGCCACGATGATTGCACTCTATAAGTCGTTCAACACGCTGCCCATCATAGCGCCGAACGATAGCGCCAGCCTGTATTACTACGACCTCGTCCTCGAGGGACTGCTGCAGCGCTATCCCGACAATCCGCACACGTTGCAATTCAAGACCACCGTGGAGCGGATGCACAGCAAACTTATTCCTACTGATTTCTAACCTCGCCGCCGTTCAAGTCATAGAGGCGCAAGGTGTGGTCGTCCAATGAGTAGACGGCATAGTTGCGATTGATCATCCAATCGCCGGTATTTACGTATGTAACTCCAATATCTTTCACCAGCGGCGTGTGGCGATGGCCGAAGACGCAGTAGTCGAAGTGCTCTTTTTCCAGACGCTGCTTGCAATATATCACTATTCCCTCACGGTCGTCGCCGAGATAGTGCAACGTATCCTTGCGGGAGTGTTTCAGTTTGTTGCTGTCGCTCCAGCGGCGCGCAAAGGGGAATGTCCACGACGGTGGCAGCAAGGCAAAGAGCCACTGGTTGAGACGCGAACGGAAGATGCGGCGCAGGAAGTCGTAACTGTGGTCGAGGTGGCCGAGTCCGTCACCGTGTCCGATAAGGAAACTCTTCCCGTCAATCTCGAAGACTTCAGGTTCTTCATGCATCACGGCGCCCATCTCCTTCTCGAGGTAGTCGAACATCCACATGTCGTGGTTGCCGATAAAGAAATGCAGCTCCACTCCCCTGTCGCTCAACTCGGCCAGTTTACCCAAGAGGCGCGTATGTCCGCGGGGAACAGTGTGGCGGTAGGTAAACCAGAAGTCGAACATGTCGCCAAGCAGGAAAAGCATACGGCAATCATCCTTGATACCGTCGAGAAACGAGCAAAGCTGCCGTTCCCGTTCAAGGCTGTCGGCTCCACTGCCCAGGTGTGCGTCGGAAATAAAAAAAACTTTATCTTTAACCATTAACCATTAACCTTTAATCATTCTGCCTGGCTCCTCAGGAGACACGGCCTGCGTGGTATGCCTGCGAGCACCGCTGAGTTATATTAAATGTAGCGAGTCACCGAAGTGAAGCAAACCTTTAACCTTTAACCATTAACCTTTAACCATTAACCCTTAACCATTACCTAAGCCATGAGCGCGGATTTTGCGAGGAGGTGCCGTTCCAGAGCTGGAACGAGAACTCTGCCACTCCGTCGGAGTTAGTGTACACCGTGCCGAGGTTCTGCCGGGTACTCACCTTGGCGCCCTCCTTGACGGTGACGGTGGCGAGGTTTGTGTAGACAGACATGTAGTTACCGTGGCGTATGATGAGGCCTTTGGTGCCGTTGGGGCATGTGAAGAGGCGCGTCACCGTACCTTGGAAGACAGCCTGTACGGCGGTGCCGCTCTTGCACTGCAGGTCGATGCCGTTGTTCATGTTCTGTCCACCACTCGAGTGCGTATAGCGGCCGTATTCGCGCAGCACCTTGGTGTAGGTCACCGGCCACGGAAGCCTACCCTTATTCGAGGCGAAGTCGTTGCTCAGCGCCACATCCACATTACTACTTGCACTACCCGCACTCCCTGCACTACTTGCACTCCCTGTCTTCTTGGCTTTCGCAATCTCCTCGTTGATAATCTTTTGTATCTGCTGCTGGAGTTGGCGTTTCTGCTTCTCCTTCTTGTTGATCTGCGCCTGCAGCTCTTTCTCCTGCTGCTTAGATTTCTTGAGGTTCTGCTGACGCTCCTTTTGCTCACGTGCCAGTTCATCCTTCTGCTTCTTCTCCTGCGCCAGGAGAGTCGTCGTCTGTCGTTGCTGAGCGGCCAGCTGCACGCCGGCGTCGTGGAGTTCCTCTTCCTTCTGCTTAATCACGCCTGCCTGACGACGGCGGTAGCGGCTGTAGTCGCGGAAGTATTTGGTGCGCAGATACGAGGTGTTGTAACTCTTGGTGTCCATCAGCAGCACCATCTGGTCGAGGTTGCCGCGCTCGCCATATAGCACACGCACCACCTTGGCGTACTCCTGCTTCAGACTGTCGACCTGTGTGCGCATGAGGTTGATGCTGTCCTGCGTGCGTTCCATCTGGATGCCCAGCAGGTTTAACTCGCCGCCCAGGGTGTTGATGAGCTTGGTGCGCTGCGATATCTTCTTGTCGAGCAGCTGCAGCTGTTGCTGGTTGTTCTTGCTGTTCTTCTTGGCCTTCGACAGGTCGCCGCTGAGCTTCTTCAACTCCTGCTCCACACGGGCCTTGTCCTTTTCCAGCTGCTGCTTCGACTGAGCTACTGCAGAATTATTAAAAGACAACATAAACAACACCGACAACAGGGAAAGTGCAACATGCACTTTCCTCATCCGACGTATGTAACGCCGGCATTGTTGTCCCTGTTGTCTCTGTTGTCTTTCCAAAAAAGAAATTGTCGTATTAATTCCAGTTGAGGATTCTCTTGAAGTCATACTCCTCGGG
>JBGUZF010000006.1:0-4624 GCA_045222795.1 Bacteroidales bacterium | reverse complement strand
CCCAAGGCAGAGCCGCAGGAGGCCCCGACACCGCAAAGCGAGACCCTCCAGCAGCCGCAGAACACCGCCGAAGAGGGTGCTACGACGTACTACACCGTGCAGTTCCTTACGGCGAATACCTTGTATAAAGCAGGATCTCCTAAACTGCAAGGTATTAGTGACTTCCAGACGTTCCGCCAAGGGAAGTCGTATGCCTATATCACAGGCAGGTTTGCCACACTGCAGGAGGCTGCCGCATATAGCATGCATCTGCGCCGTGCGACCTCGTTCCGCGATGCCTGGGCATACCAGTACAAAGGCGCCGCCGACAAAGCCCAAGAGACTGCCGCTGAACCAGCCAAACCCTCCGCCGCCCCAGCCAAACCCGCTACCGCCGCCAAGGGGGTGACATACAGGATTCAGTTCTGCACTGCCACCAAGAGCATGAAAGCAGGCGACCCCGCCTTGCAAGGTATAAAGGATATTCATACCGCCCACACGGGTCGCTACTATATCTACACCGCTGGCGACTATGCTACCCAGCAGGATGCTCAGAAGCGTTGCGACGCCATCCGTAAGCAGACAACCTTCAAAGACGCCATGGTGATAGCCATCTACAACGGCGAGCGTATCACACTCGAAAGGGCTGCCGAGATACAGAAGAAAAAGAAGTAAGCGATGATTGATGTAAAAGGAATCACCAAGATATATGGCGAGCAGCGCGCTGTCGACAACGCCACATTCCATGTGGGGTGCGGCGAGATAGTGGGGTTGCTTGGTCCCAATGGAGCCGGCAAGTCGACGCTGATGAAGATACTTACCTGCTATGTGCCGCCTACCGAGGGCGAGGCCACCGTCTGCGGTCACAGTATCTTCGACGACACCCTCGAGGTGCGCCGCTCGATAGGCTATCTGCCCGAGCACAACCCGCTCTACCTTGACATGTATGTGCGCGAGTATCTGCGCTTTGCGGCAGGGTTGGGAGGCGTGAAGAATGTCAACGACAAAGCCGACGAGATGATAGAGCTCACGGGTCTGCAGCCCGAGGCCAACAAGCGCATAGGCCAGCTCTCCAAGGGCTACCGCCAGCGTGTGGGTCTTGCGCAGGCACTGATCCACGACCCGCAGGTGCTCATCCTCGACGAGCCCACTACGGGTCTAGACCCCAATCAGTTGGAGTTTATCCGCAATGTTATCCGCAACGCCGGCAAGGACAAGGCCGTGCTGCTGTCGACCCATATCATGCAGGAGGTCGAGGCAATGTGCAGCCGTGCCATCATCATCAACTACGGCCGCATAGTGGCCGACGAGAGTATCACCAACATTAACGCCGGACAGCTTACCGAGCAGTTCCATAAGTTGACAATGAATTGATTATATGACCAAGCAAGAGCTTATCAACCTCATCCGCGAGCGCCGTTCGTTCCTCTGCGTAGGCCTCGACACCGACCCCGCCAAGATGCCCGAGCACCTGCGCTCGGCCAAGGACGGCGTCTTCCAGTTCAACCGCGCCATCATCGACGCAACGATAGATTACTGTGTGGCTTATAAGCCTAATCTGGCCTTCTACGAGGCACTCGGCATAGAGGGTCTGCGCCAGCTGAAGCTCACCATGGATTATATCCACGGTCTCGGCAAACCCGTGTTTACTATTGCCGACGCCAAGCGCGGCGACATTGGCAATACCAGTGAGCGCTATGCCAAGGCGTTTCTCGACCCACAGGGCGACTTCAACTTCGACGCTATCACCGTGGCTCCCTACATGGGTGCCGACAGTGTGCAGCCCTTCACCGTCTACTCCGGCAAATGGGTTATCCTGCTGGCTCTCACCTCGAACAAGGGTGCCTTCGACTTCCAGTTGACCGAAGACAAGGAGGGTACGCCGCTCTACCAGCGTGTGCTTGAGACCTCCAAGCAGTGGGGCTCGGAAGAGAACATGATGTATGTGGTTGGTGCCACCAAGGCCGAGATGCTCACCGACGTGCGCCGCATCGTCCCCAGCAGTTTCCTGCTGGTGCCCGGCGTGGGCGCCCAGGGTGGCAGCCTCGAAGAGGTGTGCCGCTACGGCCTCACCAAAGACTGCGGCCTACTGGTCAACTCGTCGCGCGGCATCATCTATGCCTCCAACGGCACCGACTTTGCCGAAGCCGCCGCCCGCGAGGCGCAGAAACTACAGCAGCAGATGGCTGCAGTACTTCAGTAAAGAGCCCGATGAAAAGCAAGACCACACTCCACGTACTGCTGGTGCTATCAATGATATGGGCGGGCCTCTCGTGCTTGTCCAACCTGATGATGGGCCTCTTGTTGCCGTTTTTTCAGGATTATTATACCTCGCATCCCGGCCTGATGCCGGAAGAGTTCTACGCCACGATGGAACGTATGTTCGAGGTGCCGAAGAGCTACTATCTTGTGTGCAGCCTGCTCTTCGCCCTTGAACTGGCGGGAGCAATACTAATGTGGAACCTGCGCCGTTCGGGATTCCATAGCTACACTATTGCACGTCTGCTGCTCCTGCTGCTGCCGCTGCTCTTCCTCGGACGCGGATATGTGGCTGTGGGCGATATCATGTTCGCACTGCTCTTCATCCTGGTATACTACCTCCTGCTGCGCCAGTTGGGTGTTTTCGGTGCCAAGAGTGAAGAAGGAGAGGAATAGGATACAAGTTCTCTGCCATTCCTCGGTAGCAAGTGCGTAGTAAGTGTGTAGTATGTGCGTAGTAAGTGTGTAGTATGTGATGCGGGTGTGGTTGTCAAAGAGGGGCATACCGTGATGCCTCGATTACTTAAATATTCAAAAAAATATTGCACTATATATAATAAAACATCTTATAGTGAGTTACTATGTAGTTGTCGGTTGTTGTGCCGACAAGCGTAACATATACTGATAGATGAAACATGCCAAACGACTGCTACTTGCAGTAATATTGATACTCAATGTCTTTGCTCTACGGGCGCAGACTGTTGTCGGTTCCGACGACGGCTACGACTTCGACTACCTCACCCCCAAGACCTACGAGATTGGCGGCATCAGCTTTGAGGGCGCCGAGAACTTCGACTCCCGTGTGGTGCAGCTCGTTGCGGGCTTGCAGGTGGGCGACAGGATAAAGATACCCGGCGACAAACTGTCGGCAGCCGTCGACAACCTGTGGAAGCAGGGCATGTTCGAGGATGTGCAGATACGCGTCAGCCGCCTGCAGGGCAACATAGCCTTTCTGAAGATAGTGCTCAAGGAGCGTCCGAGGATGGACAAGTTCTCCTTCACTGGCGTGCGCAAAGGCGAGGCCGACAAACTGCGCGAGGAGATCAAGATAGGTACCGGCGAGGTGGTGACAGAGAACATGCTGCGCACCTCGGTGAACAAAATCAAGGGCTACTACATCGACAAGGGCTACACCCGTGTGGAGGTGACGCCCACCACCGAGGCCGACAGCAACGGACGTGTGACAGTAACCTTCAACGTCAAGCGCGGCAAGAAGGTGAAGATAGACTCGCTGATGTTCGTGGGCAACGAGCAGATGAGCGACATCAAGTTGCAGACCAAGATGGAGAAGACCCACGACGTGCACTACTTTTGGAAACTGCGCTTCTGGACAAAAGCCTTCTGGAAGAAGAGCCGCTATATTGAGAACGACTTCCGCGAAGACCTGACCAAGGTAATCGACTACTATAACGAGCAGGGCTACCGCGACGCCCGCGTGGTGAGCGACACCGTGTGGGATGTGCCGATGGAAGAATTGAAGGTCAGCGAGAAGAACAAAGCCAAGCAGGAGCGCGTGAAGGTGAGGGTGAACATCTACGAAGGCCAGCGTTTCTATTTCCGCAACATCACCTTCAGCGGCAACACCGTATATGAGGACGAGGTGCTGAGCCGCGCCATGCGCATTAAGAAGGGCGACCCATACAACAAGAAGGAACTGGAACAGAACCTCACATACAATCCTTCGGGTACCGACATCACGTCGCTCTATATGGACAACGGATACCTCTTCTTCCGTGCTACACCTGTGGAAGTGGCTGTCGACGGCGACTCGATAGACATCGAGATACGCATTGTCGAGGGCAAGCAGGCCAGGATACGCAACGTATGGGTGGAGGGTAACACCATCACCAACGATAAGATTATCATGCGCGAGCTGCACACCCGTCCCGGTGACCTCTTCAGCCGCGACGCCGTCATACGCAGTCAGCGCGAACTGGTGACCCTCGGCTACTTCAAGCAGGAGAGCATCGTTCCCGAACCGCGTCCCAACCAAGAGGACGGCACCGTGGACATTGTCTACAAGGTGGAGGAGGGCTCCACGAGCCAGCTCAACCTGCAGGGCGGCTACGGCAGCGGCATGGTGATAGGTCAGGTGGGCATACAGCTCAACAACTTCAGCGTCCGCAATATCTTCAAGAAGGACGCCTGGGTGCCTCTGCCTGCAGGCGATGGCCAGAAGTTGAGCCTCAACGCTGTGACCAACGGAACCTACTACTACGCCCTCAGCGGTTCGTTCACCGAGCCTTGGCTCGGCGGCAAGCGCGCGCAGAGCCTCACGGTGAGCCTGTACCACAACCTCTACAGCAACGGCTTCTACTACAAGAAGGACAGCGAGAAATACTACAGCCTGCAGATTACCGGCGCAGGCGTCAGCTTTTCGAAGCGT
>JBGUZF010000005.1:0-21469 GCA_045222795.1 Bacteroidales bacterium | reverse complement strand
GGCAGGTCGTTGCCCGCAGGAGCCGTCAGCAGCATGCCCATCCTCACTCCGTCGGCACCGTATTTCTCTATCAGCTCTATCGGGTCGGGCGAGTTACCCAGACTCTTGCTCATCTTGCGGCCCAGCTTGTCGCGCACAATGCCCGTGAAGTAGACGTTGTGGAACGGCACTTCGTTCATGTATTCTTCGCCGGCCATAATCATGCGCGCCACCCAGAAGAAGATGATGTCCGGTGCCGTGATAAGGTCGGCAGTGGGGTAGTAGTACTTTATCTCGGGATTGCCGGGATTGCGTATGCCGTCAAAGAGCGAGATGGGCCACAGCCAGCTGCTGAACCACGTGTCCAGCACATCCTCGTCCTGACGCAGTGCGCCACTGTAGCCGTATTTCTCGGCGGCAATCTTCTTGGCCTCTTCTTCGTTCAACGCCACGATGGTCTCCATCTTGCCGTCTTTCTCCAGGTACCATGCGGGTATGCGCTGACCCCACCACAGCTGGCGGCTGATGCACCAGTCTTTGATGTTCTCCAGCCAGTGGCGGTAGGTGTTCTTGAATTTCGCCGGGTGGAACCGTATCGTGTCGTTCTCCACCACCTCCAGGGCCTTCTTCGCCACTCCCTCCATCTTCATGAACCACTGCGCGCTCAGCTTGGGCTCTATCACGGCGTCGGTCCTCTCCGAGTGGCCCACCTTGTTGGTGTAGTCCTCGGTCTTCTCCACCAGGCCAGCCTCCTCAAGGTCTTTCATGATGGCCTTGCGGCAGGCAAAGCGGTCCATTCCGGCGTACTTGCCGCCGTGCTCGTTCAAAGTGCCGTTGTCGTTGAAGATGTCTATGCTCTCCAGGCCGTATTTCATGCCTAGGTTGTAGTCGTTGATGTCGTGGGCAGGCGTGATCTTCAGGGCGCCGGTGCCGAATTCGCGGTCCACATACTCGTCCATGATGATGGGCACCGCGCGGCCCACACCGGGCACTATCACTTTCTTGCCCTTCAGCCACCCGTAGCGCTCGTCCTCGGGGTGCACACACACGGCCGTGTCGCCCATGATGGTCTCCGGACGCGTGGTGGCCACCACGATGTATTTGTCCTCGCCCTCGACGTAGTATTTCAGGTAAAATAGTTTGCCGTGCGATTCTTTGTATATCACTTCCTCGTCGCTCACGGCGGTGAGGGCCTGCGGGTCCCAGTTGACCATACGCACACCGCGGTAGATCAGCCCTTTGTTGTAAAGGTCCACGAAAACGCGGATCACGCTCTCGTATCTCACCTCGTCCATGGTGAAGGCCGTGCGGTCCCAGTCACAGCTTGCGCCCAGCTTGCGCAGCTGCTTCAGTATGATGCCGCCGTGCTCTTCTTTCCACTCCCAGGCGTATTTCATGAACTCGTCGCGCGTCAGGCTCCGTTTGTCGATGCCGCGGTCCGCAAGCATCTTCACCACCTTCGCCTCCGTCGCGATACTGGCATGGTCCGTACCCGGCACCCAGCAGGCGTTCTTCCCCTGCATCCGCGCCCTGCGCACCAGCACATCCTGTATCGTGTTGTTCAGCATGTGCCCCATGTGCAGCACACCCGTCACGTTGGGCGGCGGTATCACTATCGTATACGGCACCCGCGTGTCGGGCTCCGAATGGAAGAGCTTCTTCTCAAGCCAGAACTGATACCATTTCTCCTCGACGGCACGAGGATCGTATTTCGATGCTATTTCCATAGTATTTTGTTGTTTTTCTATCTGTAAACGCGATACATACGCGCGTGCACGCGTATGTTTTAGCGTTGCAAAGATACAACTTTTTCCCGACAATACAACTATTTATTTCCCCTTTACAATATATTCCCAGCTCTTCCGTTATTCAAAAAAACATTCACCATGAACATCCTCGTCACCGGCGGCGCCGGATATATCGGCTCCCATACATTGATTGAACTCTACCGCGCCGGCCACTCCGCCGTGGTCCTCGACAACCTCTCCAACTCCAACCCAGAATCCCTCCGCCGCGTCGCCGAAATCATCGGCATCCCCGAGATCCCGTTTTTCCGCGTCGACATCCGCGACCGCGAAGGTCTCGAAGGCCTCTTCGCCTCCCACCACTTCGACGCCTGCATCCACTTCGCCGGCCTCAAAGCCGTCGGCGAGAGTGTCGAAAAACCCTGGGAGTACTACGAGAACAATATCGGCGGCACCCTGGTGCTCGTCGACGTCATGCGCCGCCACCGCTGCAAGAACATCATCTTCTCCTCCTCGGCCACCGTCTACGGCGACCCCGCCGAGATACCCATCACCGAGCGCTGCCCCAAGGGCCAGTGCACCAACCCCTACGGCTGGACCAAGTCGATGCTCGAGCAGGTGCTCATGGACATCCAGAAGGCCGACCCCGAATGGAACGTCGTACTGCTGCGCTACTTCAACCCCGTGGGTGCCCACCAGAGCGGCAGGATAGGGGAGAACCCCAACGGCATCCCCAACAACCTCATGCCCTACATCACCCAGGTGGCCGTCGGCAAGCGCAAGGAACTCGGCGTCTTCGGCAACGACTACCCCACGCCCGACGGCACCGGCGTCCGCGACTTCATCCACGTCTGCGACCTCGCCGCCGCCCATGTCGCAGCCCTTCAATGTTTTACTCAAGCAATCAAGCAATCAAGCAATCAAACATTCATCTACAATGTCGGCACCGGCCACGGCTACTCTGTCCTCGACATGGTCAATGCTTTCGTCCGCGTCAACCATGTCGACGTGCCCTACAGCATCAAGCCCCGCCGTGCCGGCGACATAGCCACCTGCTACTGCGACCCCACGAAAGCAAAAGCCGAACTCGGCTGGGAGGCCAAGTTCGGCATCGAGGATATGGTGCGCGACAGCTGGCGCTGGCAGAGCCAGAATCCTGACGGCTACCCTACAGAACTTTGATAAGCTCTACCTTGAATATCAACGCGGCGTAAGGCGGAATATCGGCTCCTGCGCCGCGTTCGCCGTATGCGAGGTTGTAGGGGATGTAGAACTTGAAGATGGAGCCTTCCTTCATCAGCTGCACACCCTCGGTCCAGCCGGCGATAACCTGGCGCAGTCCGAACTCGGCGGGAACACCGCGGCGGTAGCTCGAGTCGAACACCGTGCCGTCAATCAGCGTGCCCTCATAGTGGCAGCGCACGGTGTCGCTGGCCTTGGGCTGGCGGCCCGAGCCCTCTTTCACCACCTCGTACTGCAGGCCGCTGGCGGTCACCGTGACGCCGGCCTTCTTGGCATTCTCGTAGAGGAACGCCTCGCCCTCGCCCTTGGCGGCTTTGCCGCGCTCGGCGGCCTCAGCCTCCTGGCGCTGCTCCAGCTCGGCGAAGTAGTGTTCCAGCACCTCATGGACCTCTTCGTGGTCCATCTTCGGCGTGTTCTCGTTAAGCACGTCGGCGATGCCGGCGGCGAAGTCTTCAACATTCAGGCTCTTCTGCAGGCCCATTCCAAACAGTTGGTGGCCGATATTGTGGCCAAGTGCATAACTAAGTTTATCCATGTAAAGATTAATGATTAAAGATTAATGGTTAATGGGTCATTCGCTGGCGTAGGTACAGTATTGCGTCGATGTTGCGGGGCACCTGCAGGTCGAGGGTGCCGCTGACGATGCCTATCACATGGCCCTTCTTCACGGCGCCGAGGTTGTAGTAGGGCTTCATGCCGCAGAACGCCGCCGAGTCCTCGCGCCGCACGATGATATAGTCGGGGTCTTCCTTCACCAGTGCCTCGAGGCTGTAGCTCCAGCCGTCGATATCCTCGGCGATATTGTGTCCGCCAGCCATGCGTATGATGTCGTTGATGAAGGTGTTGCCGCCGGCCGTGAAGTTGCCGCCGGCACCGAAGCCGACAACGTAGTAGACCGAAGGTCTGATTGCTTGATTGTCTGATTGCTTGATTGTTTGAGTATCTGATTGCGCAAGCCCACTCAAGCATTCATGCATTAACGTATTCAAACAATCATTCAGGCTGTCTGCCTCGTGCTCCTTGCCCACCAGCTTGCCGATGGCGGCAATGTTGTCGTAGAGGGCTTCGAAGCGGGGCTTCTCTATGACGCAGACCATCGGCACGCCCATCTGGTCCATCTGGTCGGTCACCTTCTTGCCCACCATCGAGCCGCTGATGACCAAGTCGGGGTCGAGCGACAGTATCTTCTCGATGTTGAGGTTGCTGATGCCGCCGATGCTGGGAATTGCCTGAGCCTCGGGAGGATATTCGCAGAAGTCGGTGCGGCCCACAAGGATATCCTGTGCCCCGAGGGCGTAGATAATCTCGGTGACGGCAGGGGAGAGGCTCACCACCCGTTGCGGCCCGGCAGGCACCACCACGGTGCGGCCGTAGTCGTCGGTGACGGTGTCATTGCCGGATTGCGTGATTGCGTGATTGCTTGAGTGTCCGCAGGCAACCAGCAGCAGAACAATGCTTAGAACCGTAAACGGTAAACCGTAAACCGTAAACCGACGATCATGCATCTTCCATTCCTCCGCAGACGGGCAGCACGACGCTGGTGATATAGGGACACATGTCGCTGGCCAGGAAGACGCAGGCCTGCGCCACCTCGTCGGTGGTGCCGGGACGCTTCATGGGTATGCGGCTGCACCATGTGTCCATCAGTTCCTTGGGCACCTCGGCGGTCATCTCGGTCTCGATGAAACCGGGGCAGACGACGTTGACGCGTATGTTGCGAGTGGCGAACTCCTTGGCGCAGCTCTTGCTGAAGCCGATGATGCCGGCCTTCGAGGCTGCGTAGTTGGCCTGGTTGTAGTTGCCCGCGATGCCCACCACCGAGCCGATGTTGACGATGGCTCCGTGGCCCTGCTTCCACATCGGGGGCTGCACGGCCTTGGTCATGCAGAAGACGCTCTTGAGGTTCACGCCCACCACATGGTCGAACTGCTCCTCGGTCATGCGCTTCACGGCGCTGTCGTCGGTGATGCCGGCGTTGTTCACCAGAATGTCGATGTTGCCGAAGTCGGCCAGCACCTCCTTGACGAAGTCCTGCGCCTGCTGATAGTCGGCCACGTTGTAGGCGTAGCCCTTGGCGTGGAGATTGCTTGATTGCGTGATTGCTTGATTGCTTGAGTAGATGGCGTTGAGTTCGGCTTCGACGGCTTCCATGGCGGCGTTGCGGGTGCGGCCGCAGAAGGCCACGTTGCAGCCTTCCTTGGCGAACCGTACAGCAATAGCGTGACCGATGCCGCGGGTGGCACCGGTGATAATGGCGGTCTTTCCTTGTAGAATCATTGATTGATTTTTTAGGGGAGTTAAAGAAGTTAAGAAGTTAAGGAGTTAAGACAAATGCACCGGCAGGTGGTATCGTCTTAACTCCTTAACTCCTTCAATTCTTAACTTCTAAAAGATTAGAGCAGCTTGGCGAGTTTGGCGGCGAGGTCACCCACGCGGGTGCTGTAGCCCTTCTCGTTGTCGTACCAGCTGACGATCTTCACGAAGTTGCCGTCCATCACCTGGGTCAGGAGGCTGTCGAAGATGCTGCTGTGGGTGTTGTCGATGATGTCGATGCTCACGATGGGCTCGTCGACATACTGGAGGATGCCTTTCATGGGGCCGTTGGCGGCTTCCTTGATGGCGTTGTTGATATCCTCCTTGGTGACGTTGCAGTTCAGTTCGGCGGTGAGGTCAACGACCGAGCCGTCGGGAGTGGGGACGCGCATGGCGAAGCCGTCGAGCTTGCCCATCAGTTCGGGGATTACCAGGCCCACGGCCTTGGCGGCGCCGGAGGAGGTGGGGATGATGCTGACGGCGGCGGCACGGGCGCGACGGAGGTCGCTGTGCGGCTGGTCGAGGATCTTCTGGTCGTTGGTGTAGCTGTGGACGGTGTTCATCAAGCCGCGCTTGATGCCGAACTTGTCGTTCAGCACCTTGGCCACGGGGGCCAGGCAGTTGGTGGTGCAGCTGGCATTCGAGACGAGCTGAGTCTCTTTGGTCAGCACGTTGTCGTTGACACCCATCACGACGGTGGCGTCCACGTCGTCGGCCTTGCCGGCAGGCACGGTGAGGATCACCTTCTTGGCACCGGCGTTGATGTGCTTCATCATCTGCTCGCGTTTCTTGAACAGACCGGTGCTCTCCACCACGATGTCGACACCGAGGTCTTTCCAAGGCAGGTTCTGCGGGTCGCGTTCGGCATAGATCTTCACCTTCTTGCCGTTCACCACGAGGCAGTCGCCGTCGGCGCTCACTTCGCCGTCGAAGTTCTCGTGCACCGAGTCATATTTGAACAGATATGCGAGGGTCTTCGCATCGGTGAGGTCGTTGATAGCGACGATGTCCAGCTCGGGGTGGGCGAGCATTGCGCGGAAGCTCATTCTTCCAATTCGGCCGAAGCCATTGATTGCTACTTTTGCCATAATAGTATGTTTTTTAATGATTTATTGTTTGTTTTGCTGTAATTTTAATCCGACAAAGGTACGACATATTTTTATATAAAACAAATTTATTTTATATTTCCAGTTTATTTCAGCGCTTTCGTCGGGCAGGCGCGGGTGCAGTTGTGGCAGAGGATGCACTCGGTGGCGTTCTTGCGGCTGCGCGAGTCGTTGTTCACCTCCACATCCATAGGGCACACTTCAAGGCATTTGCCGCAGTGGATGCACTTCTCCTCGTCGAAACGGATGCGCAGCAGCGAGCGGCGGCTCATGGGCTTGAGGAACACCGTGATGGGACAGATGTACTTGCAGAAGGCGCGGTTGTCGCGGAAGGCCACGGCCAGGGCGATGCCGACAACATAGTAGACGATGTTGCCGAGGATGAACAGACGGAACATCACCGACGGCGTAGCCTCGCCGACGAGGAAGAGCACCACCACCAGGGCCAGCGAGAGGCCGAAGACGATATAGCGTATATAGCCTATGCGGCGGCGCGGGCCGGCGGGACGCTTGTAGGGGAGCAGGTCGAGCACCATGGCCGTCCAGCAGGCGTAGCCGCACCATCCGCGGCCGAAAAGCAGCGGTCCGAAAATCTTGGCGATGGCATAGTGCAGCGTGCCGGCGCCCACCACACCCGTGAACAGGTAGAACCAGAAGCCCTCTATCTGCATGTTCTCGTGGCATATAAGTCCGAGGAAGACAAGGATATAGGCACCGACGGTGAACTGCACGAAGAGCCGTGCGTAGGGCTTCCGTGCCACCGTAAGGGCCGACCCGATACCGAGGCAGATGCCGATATAGCTGAAATTCAGCAGTAAGAACAGGTTGCCGGTAGCCAGCCACAGCCCCACGGCAATGGCTTCGAACACCGCGAAAAGCAGTATTGCAGTCTTGTACTTTTTCATGCAATGGTTAACGCAGTGCGCAGCTAATTATTGTGTGTCTTAACCCTGGTGTGGTTCGCAGGCCGCTGTTTTTTTCAACCGACAGACAATATTAGGTGACGGGCGGCGTTGTTATAAATATATGAAACAGATACTGCTTATCAACGACGTTGTGGGCTACAGCCATGTGGGTATGGTGGCCATGCTGCCGATACTCACGCACCTGGGCCATTCCACCTACAACCTGCCCACGGCGTTGGTCTCCAACACTCTCGACTACGGTCGCTTCAACGTGCTGGAAACCACCGACTATATGCGTGGCACCATACCCGTGTGGCGCGAGCTGGGCTTCCGCTTTGACGCTGTGTGCACGGGCCTTATGTTCAGTGAGGAGCAGGCGCGCCTGGTGGCCGACTACTGCATGCAGCTGCGCTCCTCGGGGACGGCGATCTTCGTCGACCCCATCATGGGCGATGGCGGCCGCCTCTACAACGGCATCAGTGAGCGGCAGGTGGAGCTGATGCGCGACATGGTGGCCGTGGCCGACCTCACCTTCCCTAACTACACCGAGGCGTGCTATCTCACTGGTATGCAGTACTGTGCCGAAGGACTCTCGTGGCAGGAAGCCTATAAGATGCTCGACGGCATAGTGGCCCTAGGGACCCGCTCGGCGATAGTCACCAGCGCCCGCGTCGACGGACATACCTGCGTCATCGGTCGTCAGGGTGACAATTATTTCAAGATAGACTACGACGAGATTCCCGTGGCCTTCCACGGCACGGGTGACATCTTCTCGGCGGTGCTGATAGGGCACCTGATGAACGGTAAATCACTGAAAGATAGCACGCAGACGGCCATGGATGTGGTGAGTCGCCTCATAGACAGCAACCGCGCTCTGCCCGACAAATGCCGCGGTATTCCGATTGAGCAGTGTCTGGATTTATTATGATTGCTTGATTGTTTGATTGTTTGAATGATTATGAAGAAAAAAAGCAAGGGTAGGGAATTGCGTGGTTGGAAGCAGCTGGGCTTCATGGGCAAGGTGTGGCGCGTGGTGTGGATTACGGTGCTGAGTGTGTGGCTGTTCACGGTGCTGCAGGTGCTGCTGGGCTGGTTCATCAATCCGCCGCTGACGCCGCTGATGGTGCAGCGTTTCTTCCAGCAGGTGGGCGACAAGGAGCGCGAGGTGAACTTCGAGCGCGACTATGTGCCCCTCGACAGCATATCCAACAATCTGATTACCGCCGTGGTATACTCCGAAGACGGTCTCTTCATGTACCATCACGGCTTCGACGTGAAGCAGATGAAGATAGCCTATAAGGAGAACAAGAGTGGACGGCGGTTCCGCGGAGGCTCGACCATCAGCAATCAGACCGCCAAGAATGCCTTCCTGCCGCACAGGCGCAGCATGGCGCGCAAGGTGATGGAAGCCTACTATACCACTATGATTGAGGCTGTTTGGGGCAAGCGGCGCATCATGGAGGTCTACCTCAACATCATAGAGTTCGGCGACGGCATCTACGGCGCCGAGGCCGCCTCGCAGCACTACTTCGGCCATTCGGCCAAGAAACTCACGCGCACCGAAGCGGCGCAGCTGGCAGCCACCCTGCCGTCGCCCCTCAAGCGCAATCCGGCCCATCAGTCGCCCTACTTCAAGAGGAGGGTGGCAGACATAAAGTCGCGCTTTAAATGGGGTATGGTAGATATTGATATGCCGAAAGATAAGCGTAAGAAGAAATACCAAGACCGCGAGACCCTGGTGGAGTTTTTCTTCTGGCGAATGAAACAATAATCTCCCGCCTTCGGCGAAATCATGGAAATCCTGGAAACATAGATTACGAATGATAGATTTCTAAGATTTGTATGTGGTAAATCTTCTTAAATCCTTGAGAATCTGATTTTACAAGATTAATAGATTTCCGCGAAGCGGGGAGAGATAACAGAGGTAATGGGTGACATAGAACATACATGGAAGCGCTACAGGCGCAATTTCGAGACCTACCTGCGGCTCGAGCGCGGCATGGCCGGAAACAGCGTGGAAGCCTACCTCCATGACTACGACCACATGGCGCGTTTTATGATTGAGCAAAACAAAGAGCCCGAGGAGGTTGAGTTGGCTGACTTGCAGCAATTGTTGAAGTCGTTTGTCGACCTCGAGATAGCCCCCACGTCGCAGCGCAGGATGATTGCCGGGTGGCGGATGTTCTACAAGATGCTGGTGGTGGAGGACGCCCTGAAGGACAGTCCCGCCGACCTGCTCGACCTGCCCATGCGTCCCAAGCACCTGCCCGACGTGCTCAACGACGACGAGATAACGGCCATACAGGCCACCTTTGACCGCAGCACCCCCGAGGGGGAGCGCAACTACGTCATTGTCGAGGTGCTGTACGGCTGCGGCCTGCGTGTGTCGGAGCTGGTGAACCTCAAGATGTCGAACCTCTATGCCGAAGAGCAGATGCTGCAGGTGATAGGCAAGGGCGACAAAGAACGCTGGGTGCCCATCAACGAGCACGCCCTCAGGCTGTTGGAGGACTACCTGCTGCATGTGCGCAGCCATGTGCCTGTGAAGCCCGGCGAAGAGAAATATGTGTTCCTCAACCGCAGAGGGCACCACCTCACACGTCAGATGGTCTTCATGTTCCTCAAGGACGCCGTTGCCGCTGCCGGAATTAATAAGACTGTCAGTCCCCACTCGCTGCGCCACAGCTTCGCCACCGAGCTGGTGCAGAACGGCGCCGACCTGCGCGCCGTGCAGGAGATGCTGGGTCACGAGAGTATCTCCACCACAGAGATATACACCCACCTGACCCGTGACACCCTGCGCAACACCATAGCGGCGTACCATCCGCACTATAAGAGGTGAGAGGGAATTATAATGGTTAAAGGTTAATGGTTAAAGGTTAAAGGTGAGAGGTAAGATGTAAGATGTGAGAGGTGCGAGGTAGGGTTTTCGCTTTTCAGTTTTTAATTTTCACTTTTCAAAGTTGTTGGTGAAAAGTTTTTTTTGCCAATTTTATTATTTTTTGTAATTTTGCAGTCTCGTTTTTGAGGAATTTATAAATAATAAACTAATAATAAACAAATTAATCAAGATGACAAAGTACGTTTACACGTTCGGCGGCAAGACTGCCGAAGGAAAAGCTGACATGAAGAACCTCCTTGGCGGCAAGGGTGCCAACCTGGCCGAGATGTGCCTGCTGGGCCTCCCGGTGCCTGCCGGACTGACAATCACTACCGAATGCTGCACCGCCTACTACGCCAACAATTGTGAGTTGCCCAATGGCCTGATGGAAGAAGTTTGGAAAGGCGTTGAGAACATTGAGAAGATTATGGGCATGAAGTACGACGATGCCGAGAACCCCCTGCTGGTGAGTTGCCGCTCGGGTGCCCGCTCGTCGATGCCCGGCATGATGGACACCGTCCTGAATATCGGTCTCAGCAGCAAGACCATCCCCGGCATGCTGAAGAAGACCAACAACCCCCGTTTCGTTTATGACAGCTACCGCCGCCTCATCATGATGTACGCCGACGTCGTCATGGAGAAGAGCGAGGGAATAGAGCCCGCCGACGGCAAGGGTATCCGCAAGCAGCTCGACGACATGCTCGACGAGTACAAGGCCGTGAAGGGCTACAAGAGCGACACCGATCTGACCGCCGACGACCTGAAGAAGCTGGCCGACGCCTTCAAGGTGCGCGTGAAAGAGGTGCTCGGCGTGGAGTTCCCCGACGACGCCCGCGCCCAGATGGAGGGTGGCATCAAGGCCGTCTTCAAGAGTTGGAACGGCAAGAAGGCCGTGAGCTACCGCAAGATTGAGGGTATCCCCGACGATTGGGGCACCGCCGTCAATGTGCAGGCCATGGTCTTCGGCAACATGGGTGACACCAGCGCCACCGGCGTGGCCTTCACCCGCAACCCCGCCACCGGCGACAACCAGTTCTATGGAGAATGGCTCATCAACGCCCAGGGCGAGGATGTGGTGGCCGGTATCCGTACCCCCAACCCCCTGAACGACGACACCAAGAACGAGCAGAACAAGCATATGCACTCGATGCAGGAGCTGATGCCCGACACCTATAAGGAACTCTGCGACATCCGCAATATCCTCGAGAAGAACTACCACGACATGCTCGACATCGAGTTCACCATCCAGGACGGCAAGCTGTACATGCTGCAGTGCCGCGTGGGCAAGCGCACCGGTGTCGCCGCTCTGACCATGGCTATGGACATGCTGAAGGAGGGTCTCATCGACGAGAGCGAGGTGGTGATGCGCATAAGTCCCGCCCAGCTCGACGAGCTGCTGCACCCCATCCTGGATGCCGCCGACGAGAAGAAGCACGAGGTGCTCGCCAAGGGTCTGCCCGCCGGCCCCGGCGGTGCCGTGGGTGTGATAGCCCTCACCAGTGAGAAGGCCAAAGAGTACAACGCCGCCAAGATTAAGAATATCCTCGTCCGCGAGGAGACCAACCCCGAGGACGTCGAGGGCATGCGCGCCGCCGACGGTATCCTCACTGCCCGTGGCGGTATGACCTCGCACGCTGCCCTTGTGGCCCGTGGCTGGGGCAAGTGCTGCATCGTGGGTTGCGACGCCGTGAAGATCAACATGGAGGCCGGCACCGTCAGCATGAACGGCAAGACCTTCAAGGAGGGTGACCTGCTGAGCCTCAACGGCTCGAAGGGCTGGGTCTACGACGAAGAGGTGAAGATGATCAACGCCACCGAGAACCCCCTGTTCCAGCAGTTCATGAAGCTTGTCGACAAGTTCCGCAAGATGGGCGTCCGCACCAATGCCGACAACCCCACCGACGCACAGAAGGCTATCGACTTCGGTGCCGAAGGTATCGGTCTGTTCCGTATAGAGCACATGTTCTACGGCGAGAACAGCGAGAAGCCGCTGGAGAAGCTGCGCAACATGATACTTGCCAACACCAAGGAGGAGCGTATTGCCGCCCTCGACGAACTGGAGCCATACATCCGCGAGAGCGCCAAGGGCACCCTGAAGGTTATGGACGGCAAGCCCCTGACCTTCCGCCTCATGGATCCCCCGCTGCATGAGTTCGCCCCGCAGGGTGAGGAGAAGATGAAAGAGGCCGCCAAGCGTCTCGGCATCAGCTACGAGGACGTCAAGAAGCGCGTCGAGAGCCTCCACGAGGTGAACCCGATGATGGGTCTCCGCGGTGTGCGTCTGGGCATCATATATGCCGAGATCACCCGCGTGCAGTTCCGCGCTCTGTTCAGCGCCACCTGCGAGCTGATGAAGGAAGGCAAGAACCCCATGCTCGAGATCATGGTCCCGCTGACCATCAACGCCGAAGAGCTGAAACACCAGAAGGCCATTGCCAACCAGGTGAAGGAAGAGGTTGAGAAGAAGTACGGCGTGAAGTTCGAGTACAAGTTCGGCACCATGATTGAGATTCCGCGTGCCGCCCTCGTCGCCAACAAGATTGCCGAGGTTGCCGAGTTCTTCAGTTTCGGTACCAACGACCTGACGCAGATGACCTTCGGCTTCAGCCGCGACGACGTCAACGCCATCGTGAAGACCTACGTCGACGAGAAGATCATCCCCGCCGACCCGTTCAACAGCTTCGACCAGGAAGGTGTCGGCGAGCTGGTGAAGACCGGTGTGAACCGTGGCCGCGCCACTCGCGCCAACCTCAAGTGCGGCGTCTGCGGCGAGCACGGTGGTGATCCCACCGCCGCCGAGTTCTTCTACAAGGCCGGCATGAACTACGTCAGCTGCTCGCCCTTCCGCGTCCCTGTGGCCCGCCTCGCCGCCGCCCAGGCCGCTATAAAGGAAAGCCGCGGAAATTGAAAGTTGAAAATTGAAAATTGAAATAGATATGGTTGAAAAGATAAAGAAGGACCTCGAAGCGCTGGGTATCACCGGCGTTAAGGATATCCACTACAACCCCTCGTATGAGGAGCTGTTCAAGATGGAGATGGACCCCAGCCTGACGGGCTACGACAAGGGCCAGCTCACCGAGCTCGACGCCATCAACGTGATGACCGGCATCTATACCGGTCGCTCGCCCAAGGACAAATATATCGTCATGGACGAGAACTCGAAGAACACCGTGTGGTGGACCACCCCCGAGTACAAGAACGACAACCACCCCATGAGCGAAGAGGTGTGGGGTCAGATGCGTGACCTCGCCAAGAAGCAGCTCTGCGGCAAGGAACTCTTTGTGGTCGACGCCTTCTGCGGCGCCAACAAGGACACCCGCATGAATGTGCGCTTCATCATGGAGGTGGCCTGGCAGGCCCACTTTGTGCGCAATATGTTCATCAAGCCCACCGACGAAGAGTTGAAGGACTTCAAGCCTAACTTCACCGTCTACGCCGCCTCGAAGGCCAAGGTGGACAACTACAAGGAACTGGGGCTGAACAGCGACACCTGCGTGGCCTTCAACGTCAGCAGCCGCGAGCAGGTCATCCTCAACACCTGGTACGGTGGCGAGATGAAGAAGGGTATGTTCAGCATGATGAACTACTACCTGCCCCTGCAGGGTATCGCCGCCATGCACTGCTCGGCCAACACCGACATGAAGGGTGAGCACACCGCAATATTCTTCGGCCTCAGCGGCACCGGCAAGACCACCCTCAGCACCGACCCCAAGCGCCTGCTTATCGGCGACGACGAGCACGGCTGGGACGACGAGGGAGTGTTCAACTTCGAGGGCGGCTGCTATGCCAAGGTCATCAACCTCGACAAAGAGAGCGAGCCCGACATCTACAACGCCATCCGTCGCAACGCCCTGCTGGAGAACGTCACCGTTGCCGCTGCCGGCAAGATAGACTTCAAGGACAAGAGCGTCACCGAGAACACCCGCGTGAGCTATCCCATCGACCATATCGAGAAGATTGTCGAGCCGGTACACGGCAAGAGTGCCGGTCCCGCTGCCGAGAATGTCATCTTCTTGTCGGCCGACGCCTTCGGCGTGCTGCCTCCTGTGAGTGTCCTCACTCCCGACCAGTGTAAGTACTACTTCCTGAGCGGCTTCACCGCCAAACTGGCCGGCACCGAGCGCGGCATCACCGAGCCCACGCCCACCTTCAGCGCCTGCTTTGGCCAGGCCTTCCTCGAACTGCACCCCACCAAGTACGCCGAGGAACTGGTGAAACGTATGGAGAAGAGCGGCGCAAAGGCCTACCTGGTCAACACTGGCTGGAACGGCACCGGCAAGCGCATAAGCATCAAGGACACCCGCGGCATTATCGATGCCATACTCGACGGCAGCATCCTCAAGGCTGAGACCAAGAAGATACCGTACTTCGACTTCGAGGTGCCCACGTCGCTGCCCGGCGTCGACCCGAAGATTCTCGACCCGCGCGACACCTATGCCGACGCAACGGTGTGGGACGAGAAGGCCCGCGACCTGGCCGACCGCTTTGTGAAGAACTTCGTCAAGTTCACATATAACGAGGCTGGCAAGAAGCTCGTGGCTGCCGGCCCGAAACTGTGATTAAAACGGCGAATTACGCGAATTAAACGAAGCTTGCGCAGGTCAATTTCAAGCGAATTACTCGAATTATA
Source organism: Bacteroidales bacterium (assembly GCA_045222795.1). Classification (GTDB taxonomy): domain Bacteria; phylum Bacteroidota; class Bacteroidia; order Bacteroidales; family P3; genus Colimorpha. The sequence continues at coordinate 6,668 of JBGUZF010000005.1, read as the reverse complement.
AAGTGAAAAGTGAATGAAACGCCTATTCATACTCCTCCTCGTCATAGGAGCAGCCTGTAGCACGTGGGCATACGATTTCAAGGTGCAACACCGTGGCTACACACTCTATTTCACCATCATCGATGAAGACGACAATGCCGTAGAGGTGACGTCGCCCATGTCCGATGGCAACTATCGGTGGATGGGATATATGGTACCTTCGGGAGTGCTGGATATACCTGCCGAGGTGGAGTATGAAGGTGTGAAATATACCGTGGTGTCGGTAGGGGAGAGGGCCTTCTCAGGAATGGCTGACGTAACAGGACTGCGCCTCCCCAACACCATCACCGACATCGGACCTTACGCTTTCAGCTATTGTGCTGCCCTTAGCGGCACAATAACGATAGGTGAGGAGGTGGTTTCTATCGGCAAGTCGGCATTCTACGGCTGCGGCAGTATCACCGCGGTTGTGTTCAACGCCGTGAACTGTGAGTCGATGGGCGGTACCCGCAGTGGTACGGTCTTCGGCAACTGCCGTGCATTGAGACAGATAACCTTCGGTCCGCATGTGCAGCGTATCCCCGACTATGCCTTCGCCGGCATGGACGGCCTGCGATTCGAGTGGAATATGCCGCGCGACCTCGAGTATATTGGAGAGTATGCCTTTGCCTACTGCAACGGTATCTCCGGCACACTGCGTCTGCCTGAAAAGGTAAGGAAAGTGGGTGCGTATGCTTTCGCCCAGTGCCACTCGATGCGCCAGCTGGAGATACCGGCAAGGGTGCAGAACATCGACCAGAGGGCCTTCTATCAGTGTGTCAACCTCACGCAGATAAAGGTCTTCGCCATGGTGCCGCCGAGTATCGGCACCGAGGCATTCCTCGGTGTGAACGGTGGCGCACAGATGTATGTCCCATGCATCAGCGTGGATCGTTACCGTAATGCTGCCGAATGGAACCGTATCTATAACCTGAGGGCTATGGAACCCTGCACGCTCGATGTTTATGCCAGCGTGCAGAATCCTGCCGCAGGTATGGTGATGGGCGACGGCAACTACCGCGTCGGAGACACTGCCACTCTGGTGGCCGTATGCCGTGCGGGTTATGGCTTCAAAGGTTGGAGCGACGGCAATACCGACAACCCTCGCCGCGTGAAGGTCGAGGATACCGTGAGCTATGTCGCCATCATGCAGGAGGCCGAGGTCATCCATGAGGTGGAATATGTACACGACACCACATACATGGACGGCATAGAGGTGGTATATGAATACTACGAGGTGAACGATGTGGCCGAGCCAATCACGTCGCAGGAGGAGATAGTCTACAACAACGCCAAGCGCCGCGTGGAGATCCCTATAGACAAGACCGAGATAGTAGGTGTTGCCATCTACAACGATGCCGGTGTCTGTGTGTATACCGGCAAGCCCCGACGCAGTTATATCAACATGCGCCGCTTCCCCTCGGGCTATTATGTGATACGTGTGTCCACCATCGACGACGAGCAGTTCCTCCGTTTCTTCCATAAGAAAAACAAATAAAACAACAATACAATGACAAAGAACAATTTTGTATCGCGCCACAACGGTGTCTCCAGTGACGCCGACACGCAGAAAATGCTCCAGACCATCGGCGTCAGCTCGATGGACGAGCTTATCGAGAAGACCGTTCCCGCCCACATCCGTCTCAAAGAGCCGATGCCTCTCGAAGAGGGTATCAGTGAGCAGGCCTTCCTCAACCGTTGCCGCACCTTGGCCAAGAAGAACAAACTCTTCCGCAGCTATATCGGCATGGGCTATTACGGCACTGTCACTCCCGCCGTCATCATGCGCAATGTCTTCGAGAACCCCGGCTGGTACACCAGCTACACTCCCTACCAGACAGAAATCTCGCAGGGTCGTCTCGAGGCTCTTATGAACTATCAGACCATGATTGCCAGCATGACCGGCATGCCGCTGAGCAACGCCTGTCTGCTCGACGAAGGCACCGCCGCCGGCGAGGCCATGATTATGTTCTTCAACAGCCGCTCGCGCCAGGCCGTCAAGGACGGTGTCTGCAAGGTCTTCGTCGACGAAGGCGTTCTGCCGCAGACCCTTGCCGTGATGCAGACCAATGCCGCTCCACGCGGAATTGAGATTGTCACCGGCAAGGCCGCCCAGACCGAGCTTGACGGCAGTTACTTCGCCGCCTTCGTGCAGTACCCCAACCAGTTCGGCGAGGCCCAGGATTGGACCTCGTTCATCGCCAAATGCCACGAGAAGGGTATCTTCGTCTGCATGGCCACCGACCTCATGGCCCTGGCCCTTACGAAGACCCCCGGCGAGATGGGTGCCGACTGCGCCGTCGGTAACGCCCAGCGCTTCGGTCTGCCCATGGGCTTCGGCGGTCCCCACGCCGGCTTCTTCGCCTTCACCGATGCCTTCAAGCGCCTCTTCCCGGGCCGCATCATCGGTTGGAGCGTCGACGCCAAGGGCAACCCCGCCCTCCGTATGGCCCTCGGCATGCGCGAGCAGCACATCAAGCGCGATAAAGCCACCTCCAATATCTGCACCTCGGCAGCCCTCGTGGCCAACATGAGCGGCTTCTACGCCATCTGGCACGGTCCCGAAGGAATCAAGGAGATTGCCGTCCGCATCTGCGCCCGTGCCCACCGTCTGGCAATGGAGCTCGAGCAGTATGGCTACAAGCAGTGGAACAAAGTCTACTTCGACACCCTCGCCCTGCAGTGCCCCGTGCCCACCGCCAAGGTGAAAGAAGTGGCCCTCAAGCATGAGATAAACTTCCGTTATATCTGTGACGAGTGCATCGGCATCTCCATCGACGAGACAACCGAGAAGGCCGACCTCGACGCCATCGTGGCCTGCCTGGCCGAAGCCGCTGGCAAGAGCGCCCAGCCCCTCGAGTGCAAGGGCTGCTGCTGCAAGTTCGCCGACGAGGCCATCCCCGCCGAGTTGAAACGCAATGGCGCCTTCCTCACCCAGAAGATATTCAATTCCTTCCACGACGAGACCTCGATGATGCGCTACATCAAGCGCCTCGAAGAGAAAGACCTCTCGCTCAACCGCGCCATGATTCCGCTGGGCTCCTGCACCATGAAGCTCAACGCTGCTGCCGAGATGATGCCCCTCTCGTGGAGCAAGTTTGGCTGTATGCACCCCTTCGTGCCTGCCGACCAGGCCGAGGGTTACCTCGAGATGATTCACGATATCGAGCGCCGCTTGGCCGTCGTCACCGGCTTTGCAGGTTGCTCGCTGCAGCCCTGCTCGGGTGCCTACGGTGAATACAGCGGCCTCACCGTTATTCGCAACTACCATATCGCCAATGGTCAGGGTCAGCGCAACGTCTGCCTTATCCCTGCCAGTGCCCACGGCACCAACCCCGCCTCTGCCGCCAAGGCCGGCATGGTGGTTGTCGTTGTCAAGTGCAACGAGCGCGGCGATGTCGACATCGACGACCTGCGCGCCAAAGCCGAGCAGTATAAGGACACCCTCAGCTGCCTGATGATTACCTATCCATCGACCCACGGTGCCTTCGAAGAGGGCATCCTCGACATCATCAACATCATCCACAGTGTTGGAGCCCTCGTCTATATGGACGGCGCCAACATGAACGCCCAGGTGGGTCTTACCAGCCCCGGTCACATGGGTGCCGACGTGTGCCACCTCAACCTCCACAAGACCTTCGCCATGCCTCACGGCGGCGGTGGTCCCGGCGTTGGTCCTATCTGCGTCAGTCAGAAGCTTCTCGACTTCCTGCCTTCGCACCCCGTCATCGAGGTCGGCGGCAAGAAGGGCAACACCATGGCCGCAGCCCCCTACGGCAGCGCCATGCTCCTGCCCATCACCTACGGCTACCTGCTGATGCTCGGCGGCGACGGCCTCACCGAAGCCACCACCCACGCCATCCTCAACGCCAACTACCTCCGTGCCCGTCTGCAGAAGTACTACAAGATTCTGTACACCGGCAAGAACGGCATGTGCGGCCATGAGATGATTGTCGACTTCAGTGAGTTCAGTCTCAAGGTCGGCGTCGGCGATGTTGCCAAGCGCCTCATGGACTATGGCTTCCACGCTCCCACGGTGGCCTTCCCTGTGCACAACACCCTCATGGTGGAGCCCACCGAGAGCGAGCCTCTGAGTGAGCTCGACCGCTTCTGCGACGCCATGATCGCCATCCGTCAGGAGATTGACGACATCATGACCGGCAAGAGCGACGAGCACAACAACCCCATCTGTAACGCTCCGCACACCATGCAGGTGGTCTGCGCCGACGAGTGGAACCTGCCGTACAGCCGTCAAAAAGCTGCCTTCCCGCAGCCTCACACGGAGAAGTACTGGCCCACCATCAGCAAGATCGACGACGCCTACGGCGACCGCAACCTGCAGGCCGTCTGGGCTGAATAGTATTCAGTGAGTAGTGGACAGTGGGTAGTGGGTGGCAACGAAACGCCAACCACTACCCACTCCACACTATCCACTTTATCAACATGAACTCAACACTCAAAAAGACCGCACGCCGTATCCTCGGCGACCCCTTCTACGACTACCTCCTCTATAGTCGCTACTGCTACCGTACGCTCCGACAGCTGCACCTGCCAACAGGCAAAGCTGAGGGCGAGGAGGTCTACCGTCGTCGGTGGAAGCGTTTCTCTTTTTGGGTAGATCCCTATATCTACCGTCTGGCGTCGCACTTCTGCGGTCCTACGCCCGATATCATCCCCGAGGACATCTTGCACCGTGATATTGAGAAGACCCTCAATCCGCGCAACTTCTGGGATGTCTATGAGGATAAGAACATGTTCCCGTTCTTTATAGGGAAAGAGAATGTGCCGCAAACGGTACTGGCGCGTGTCCGCGGCGGAGCCATCCTCGATAGCGACCTGCAGCCTGCGGCCGATGCCGTCAAGGCATTGGAGGAATGTCCATTCGACGCGCTTATTCTCAAGCCTTCCATGGGTACCTCATGTGGTATCCGTGTTATGAAGTTCCAGCGTGCCGCTGAAGGGTATGCCTCATCCGACGGTACCATGCTCACTGTCCCGTTCCTTCTCGACTTCGGTCCCGACTGGGTGTTGCAGCAGTGTGTCCGTCAGCATCCATTCACGGCCCGCAACTGCACTACGGCAACCAACTCGATGCGTATTGTCGTCTATCGCTCGGTACGCGACAACCAGCCGCATGTCACCAGTGCCTATTTCCGCTACGGAGGCCCCGATGCGGTGGTCGACAACGCCCATGCCGGCGGCCGCTATGTGGGTATCGACATCGCTACCGGTCGTTTGGCAGACACTATGCATGACGACAAGGGACGTTCCTATCCCTTCCCCGATGCAGGCTGTGTGATGCCGAGTTGGGAGGCGGCTGTGGAACTGTCGTATCATGTGGCGCGCTGTATTCCGCACCACCACCTCTTTGCTCTCGACATGGCCATCGACGAGAACGGAAAGCCGATGCTGCTTGAATACAACATCGGCGGTTTCAGTGCCCATGCGGGCTATCATTGTGGTCAGACGGTCTTCGGTCCCTATATGGAAGAGGTCATCGACTACTGCCTCAACCGACGGGCTCAGGCTCGACGCTGAAGGCTTCCTCCAATTCTTTTGATGTCTCGCCCTTCTTTATTTCAAACGAGATTTTGTCTTCGTTGGCTGTCACGTGTATCGTGTCGCCGGGAAGTATGTCGGCACGTATAATTTCGTCGGCGAGGTCGTCCTCCACGTAACGCTGTATGGCGCGTCGCAGCGGACGGGCACCGTATTGCTCGTCCCAACCTTTTGCCACAAGAAAGTCCTTGGCCTTCTCGTCCATCTCCACTTCGAAGCCCATCTTGCGAATACGGCCGAAGAGACCGCGGAGCTCGATGTCGATAATCTTGTGTATCTCTTCGCGACCCAGCGAGTTGAAGTAGATGATGTCGTCGATGCGGTTGAGAAACTCGGGAGCGAAGGTCTTCTTGAGGCTCTTCTCGATGACGTCGCGCTGCATGGCGCCTTTCTCGGCCTCGCGGGCGCTGGTGTTGAAGCCCACGCCCACGCCAAAGTCCTTCAGTTGGCGGCTGCCGATGTTGGAGGTCATTATTATTATGGTGTTCTTGAAGTCCACCTTGCGGCCTATGCCGTCGGTGAGCACGCCGTCGTCCAACACCTGCAGCAGCACGTTGAACACGTCGGGGTGGGCTTTTTCCACCTCGTCGAGCAGCACTATGCTGTAGGGCTTGCGGCGCACGCGTTCCGTCAGTTGGCCGCCTTCCTCGTAGCCCACATATCCTGGAGGCGCGCCGATGAGGCGGCTCACGGCGAACTTCTCCATGTATTCGCTCATGTCGATGCGTATCATCGACGCCTCGCTGTCGAAGAGGTACTTCGCCAGCACCTTGGTGAGGTAGGTCTTGCCGACACCTGTGGGACCTAGGAAGAGGAAACTGCCGATGGGGCGGTTGGGGTCCTTCAGTCCGGCGCGGTTGCGGCGGATGGCACGGGCAATCTGGCCTATGGCCTCGTCCTGGCCCACCACCGAGCCCTTCAACTCATTCTCCATGCTCAGCAGGCGACCCTGCTCGCTCTCGGCAATGCGCTCCGTGGGTACGCCGGTCATCATGGCCACCACGGCGGCAACGTCGGCCTCCGTCACCTCGGGACGGCTCTCGCGTTCATCGCTCTCCCACTGCTTGCGCACTTCGGCCAGTTTGGCGTTG
>JBGUZF010000004.1:0-4272 GCA_045222795.1 Bacteroidales bacterium | reverse complement strand
TCGTCAATAACTTTCAGCAGGTACTGTCCGTACTGGTTCTTCGCCATCGGCGCGGCCAGCCCGCGCATCTTCTCCTCATTTATCCATCCGTGACGATAGGCAATGCCCTCGAGGCAGGCTATCTTCAGACCCTGGCGCTTCTCGATGACCTCGACGAAAGTGGAGGCCTCGGCCAACGAGTCGTGCGTGCCGGTGTCGAGCCACGCGAAGCCGCGTCCCAGACGCTGCAGTTTCAGCTCCCCGTCTTCGAGGAAGCGCTGGTTGACGGTGGTAATCTCCAGCTCGCCGCGGGCGCTGGGCTTGATGGTCTTGGCGACACCCACCACCTTGTTGGGGTAGAAGTAAAGGCCCGTGACAGCGTAGTTGCTCTTGGGCTGCTTGGGCTTCTCCTCGATACTCACCACATTGCCTTCGCGGTCGAACTCGGCCACACCGTAGCGTTCGGGGTCGTTGACCCAGTAACCGAAGACCGTGGCCTTGCCGTTCTCCTCGGCATCACGCACAGCTGCCGTAAGCATCGCCGTGAATCCGTTGCCGTAGAAGATATTGTCGCCCAGCACCAGGCAGGCGGCATCGTCGCCGATGAACTGTTCGCCGATGATGAAGGCCTGTGCCAGACCGTCGGGGGAGGGCTGCTCGGCATACTCGAAGCGCACGCCGTAGTCGCTGCCGTCGCCCAGCAGACGCTTGAAGCCCGGCAGGTCGTAAGGTGTAGAGATAATGAGTATGTCACGTATGCCGGCAAGCATCAGCACGCTGATGGGGTAGTAGACCATCGGCTTGTCGTATATCGGCAAGAGCTGCTTGCTAACGCCCTTGGTGATAGGGTACAATCTGGTGCCGGAACCTCCGGCGAGAACAATACCTTTCATGTCTTATTATTTTGAGTGCAAAGGTACATATAAAAAACAATTCAGCAAAATTAAATTTTGAAGACATTAATATGCAAAGAGATAACAAAAAAGTAGTAGACATTATAAAAAAAGTTCGTATCTTTGCATTTTAATTTTAGACACAAAAACCCTTAAACATATTATGGCAGAACTTACTGAGCAAGAACAGATACGCCGCAATTCGCTGGCAGAGTTGAAGAACTTGGGCATCAACCCCTACCCCGCCGCCCTTTACGAGGTCAACGCCAAGACTAACGAAATCCTGGAAGAGTACCCTAAAGACAACAGCAAATTCCAGAACATCAGCATCGCCGGCCGCATCATGAGCCGCCGCATCATGGGCGCCGCCTCGTTTGTGGAACTGCAGGACAGCTACGGCCGCATACAGCTTTATATCAAGCGCGACGAGATATGCCCCGGCGAGGACAAGACGATGTACAACACCGTCTTCAAGCGCCTGCTCGACATCGGCGACATCATCGGTGTGACGGGCTATGTCTTCGTGACCCAGATGGGCGAGATTTCCATACACTGCAAGACCCTCACGGTGCTCAGCAAGAGTCTGCGGCCCCTGCCCATCGTCAAGGAGAAAGACGGCCAGGTGTTTGACGCCTTTGCCGACCCCGAGCTGCGCTACCGCCAGCGCTATGTGGACCTCATCGTCAACCCGCAGGTGCGCGAGACCTTTGTGCAGAGGGCCAAGATTGTCAACGAGATGCGCCAGTACTTCAACGAGCAGGGCTACCTGGAGGTCGACACTCCGGTGCTGCAGAGCATCCCCGGCGGCGCCGCCGCCCGTCCCTTCGTGACGCACCACAACGCATTGGATATCGACCTCTACCTGCGCATCGCCAACGAGCTCTACCTGAAGCGCCTCATCGTAGGCGGCTTCGCGGGCGTGTATGAGTTCAGCCGCAACTTCCGCAACGAAGGCATGGACCGCACCCACAACCCCGAGTTCACCGCCATGGAGATCTACGTGCCCTACAAGGACTACAACTGGATGATGACCTTCACGGAGAACATGCTCGAGCGCATCGCAAAGGCCCTTCACGGCGACACCAAGGTCAACGTGTGGGGCAACGAGATAGACTTCAATCCGCCCTTCCGCCGCGCACCCATGTGCCAGCTCATCAAGGAGGAAACTGGAGTGGATGTCGCCAGCATGAACGAGGACGAGCTCCGCGAAGCCTGCGCCAAACTCGGCGTGGAGACCGACCAGACCATGGGCAAGGGCAAGCTCATCGACGCCATATTCGGCGAGAAATGCGAGGGCAAGCTGATACAGCCTACTTTCGTCACCGACTACCCCATCGAGATGTCGCCCCTCTGCAAGCGCCACCGCGACAACCCCGAGCTCACCGAGCGCTTCGAGCTCTTCGTCTGTGGCAAGGAGCTGGCCAACGCCTATTCCGAGCTCAACGACCCCATCGACCAGTTGGGCCGCTTCCAGGAGCAGCTGCGCCTGAGCGAGAAGGGCGACGACGAGGCCATGTTCATCGATATGGACTTCGTGCGCGCCCTTGAATACGGTATGCCGCCGACCTCGGGTATGGGCATCGGCATCGACCGACTGGTGATGATGATGACCGGCGCCCAGAGCATCCAGGATGTGCTGCTCTTCCCGCAGATGAAGCCCGAAGTGCACGAGAAATCGAGTGAAGAGGAGGGTTCCGACCTCACCGCCCACGGTGTCGACGAGGCCTGGGTGCCCGTGCTGCAGAAAGCCGGCGTGAAGAGTTACGAAGAGCTAAAGGCCGCCAACCCCAACAAGCTCTTTAACGACCTCGGCGGCCTCCGCAAGAAACTCAAGCTCGACATCCCCGCCCTCAAGAGAGAGCAATTCGACGCCTGGATCAATGATTAAACAGTTTACGTTCAACCACTTTGAGGTAAACTGCTACCTTATCGTCGACGAAGCCACACGGCACTGCGCCATCGTCGACCCCGCCTGCGAGGCGTCGTTCGAGGACGCACAGCTGACGCAGTATATCGAACAGGAAGGTCTCACGGTGACACACATCCTATTGACCCACGCCCATGTGGACCATATCGCGGGGCTGAGACAGGTGTGCGAGCACTGGAAGTTGCCCGTCACCATGCACCGCGACGGGCGTAAGTTGCTGCGACAGGCTGAGGCCTACGGCGGCATCATGGGCTTCGCGGTAGACAATATGGGCGACCTTGAAGTCAACGAGATTGAGGACGACGAGGTGCTGCACATAGGGAATATAGAAATAGAATGCCGCTTCGTTCCTGGCCACTGCGAGGGGTCGATGTGCTTCGTGATACCCTCGGAGAAGGCCGTCATCACTGGTGACGCGCTGTTCCATTTCAGCATCGGCCGCACCGACCTGCCCGGCGGCGACTACCCCACGCTGATAGAGAAACTCAAAGTGCGCGTCCTCACGCTGCCCGACGACTACCGCGTGCTCCCCGGCCACGGCATCGCCAGTCAGATAGGCAAAGAAAAGAAGTACAACTCGTTTCTAATCTAATTTCAATCAGAACCATCAGAACTATCAGATTTTTTCTTTTTTGTTCTTTTAGTTTTGATTGAGAAAAAGAAGAAATATGGCAGCAGTAAAAATAGACTACAGCTGGTATGCAGCTCTGAAGGAGCAATTCGAGGCGCCGTATTTCGCGCAACTCAAGGAATTCCTCGTCGCCGAGCGGCAGCAGTATACCTGCTATCCTCCCGGCAGCAAGATATTCAACGCCTTCGACAGCACGCCGTTAGACAAGGTGAAGGTCGTCATCCTCGGACAGGACCCCTACCACGAGCCCGGACAGGCCATGGGTCTCTGCTTCTCGGTGCCCGACGGAGTGCAGGTGCCGCCGTCGCTGGTGAACATCATCAAGGAAATCAACGACGACCTCGGCACACAGATTCCATCCACCCACGGCGACCTCAGTGGCTGGGCCCAGCAGGGGGTGCTGCTCCTCAACGCCACCCTCACGGTGCGTGCCCACCGCGCAGGCAGCCACCAGCATCACGGATGGGAGGAGTTCACCGACGCCGCCATAAAGGCCGTCAACGACAACCGTCGCGGTGTGGTGTTCCTGCTCTGGGGCAGCTATGCAATAGCAAAGAAAAAACTGATAAATCCCAACAAGCACTTCATCCTCACAGCCCCCCACCCTTCGCCGCTGTCGGCCTACAGGGGCTTTTTCGGGTGCCATCATTTCTCGCGTGCCAACGACCTGCTCCGCCAGCAAGGCGTAGAGCCTATCGACTGGACGCGTATCTCTTAGCGCATTCCTCCATACAACGTATGCCATCCATTGCCGACGACACTATGCCGCCGGCATAGCCTGCGCCTTCGCCGCAGGGGAAGAGTCGCTGCAGCTGGGGATGCTGCAAGGTGTCTTTGTCGCG
>JBGUZF010000003.1:0-2467 GCA_045222795.1 Bacteroidales bacterium | reverse complement strand
GCCATAGCCGTCGATGCGGTCGGCGCCGGGCTTGCCGGCGGTGTCGCGGCGCATCATCTCGAGCTGCTGCGGCAGGTCGACGATGGTAACCCTCACGTCTTTGTCATGCCCCACGCACTGCAGGGCCCAGCGGCCTGTGTTGCCGCCCACGTCTAGCAGCGTCTTGGGTTTGTTGGCGAAGACTATCTCCAGCGCCTGCTGGAACGAGCTGTCGCTGTAGAAGTGGTCGAAGCCGAACCAGCTCTTCTGTACTTGCGGCGGCAGTTGCGACAGGCCTTCGTACACTGTCGGCCACGGGCCGAAATGCTCCAAGCCGGCAGGACGGCCTTCCTTGAGGCTCTCCTCGAGGCGGAACCAGCCTTCGTAGTTCACGTCGTGGTTGAACTCTGTGTTTACGTTGGTTGCAGGGTCGGTGATGAAGCACCAGCCGGTCTTGCTCAGCGTGTAGCGGTCGCTCTCGGGGTCTATCAGCACAGTGCCAATGCAGAGGCTGGCCTCGAGCATCACCTTGGCGGCATAGCCGCTGATGCCTGCTTGTTTGGCCACCTCGGCCTCCGTCATGCCGTTGTCGCTGTTGCGCAGCATCTCCAATATGCCGAACTTCTTCATCAGGCGGCTCACCTGGAACACTATAGGACCCCAGGCTATCCATTCCGCCTTGGCCTGTGCCTCACGGGCACTGAGGTGCTCCTTGCTGTAGGCTTCTTTTAATGCGGGTGTAAGATGCATGTTATTTCAGTTTAGCTATTTTTTCTCCCAGTTCTTCAAAGGTCTCGCCATAGCATTGTTTGATGTCGACATGTTGGCCGTCTTCGGCCTCGTCAATCCTTACCTCGGCAAGCGTTTGGTTGGTGGCGATATCCACTATCGTCAGGGTTCCCCACATCTTTGCCTCATGCTGGGGGATGAAAGCCATGGCGGCAAAGAAGCGGTCGATGTTCGTTACGGTCAGCACGAACTTGTATTTTGCATTGTCCGCCTCTTTCGCCATTCTCAGTTTCTTGGCGTTTTCGTTGAACCCTTCAATAAAGCTTTCTTCACAGTCGTTGACGATGTAGTCGTAGTCGCCTTCCCACTGTTCCTTGAGCGTCTTCTTGTTGTCGTACTTGGCTTGCGACCAGTCAAACTCCACCACCACCGTAGTGCTTTCTTTCATGATGGTCTTCACTTGGTCTTTTCCACTGACAATATTGAGTGGGTTTCCTGCAAATGCTATCACGGCCGATAGTGCCAGTATAGCGGTTAAAAGCAAACGTTTCATATTCTTCTATGTTATTTTTGTTCTGATTGAGTTATAATTTCTTCAGTACTAACGCCGAGTTGGTGCCGCCGAAGCCAAAGCTGTTGCTCAGTACGGTGTCGACCTTGGTCTCGATGGTCTTGGTGGCGAGTTTGAGGTGGGCGCTGGCTTCGTCGGGGTTCTCGAAGTTGATGTTGGGGGCTACGAAACCGCCGTGCATCATCAGCAGGCTGTAGACAGCCTCGCTGGCGCCGGCCATCCAGCACTCGTGTCCAGTCATGCTCTTGGTTGAACTTATCCATGCCCGCTGTCCCTCGAAGAGACGAGCCAGAGCCATTGCCTCGTGCAGGTCGCCTTGTGGTGTTGAGGTGGCATGGGCGTTCACGTAGTCGATGTCGTCCACTGTCAGTCCGGCGTCAGACAGTGCGCGGTGCATGGCAAGGGCGCTACCGTCGTCGCTGGCTTGCGAGATGCCGCCGCCGTTGCTGCTGAAGCCGTAGCCGCATACTTCGGCCAATATCTTTGCACCGCGCTTGACGGCATGCTCGTATTCCTCGAGCACCAGTGCCGCGGCGCCTCCGCTAGGCACTAGTCCGTCGCGGTCGCGGTCGAAGGGACGCGAGGCCTTGGTGGGCTCGTCCATACGTTTGCTGAAGGCTCCAAGTGCATCGAACGAGTACATGCTGTAGAGACCAGTCTCCTGAGCTCCACCGCAGAGCACCATGTCCTGCAACCCTTGGCGGACGAACATTGCACCGACACCTATCGAGTGGCTGCCGCTGGCGCAGGCCGCGCTCACCGAGAAGTTGATGCCCCTCAGGTGAAATATTGTGCTGAGGTTCATGTTCACCGTTGAGTTCATGCCTTGGAATATCCAGCCGCTGCCCAGCAAGGCGGTGTCGTGCTTCTCCTGCATCAGAGTGTGGCTCTCCACCACGGCGTCAGCCGTCGAGTCGTTGCCCATCAGCACGCCCACCTCATTCTTTAGCAAGTAGTCGTCGTCGATGCCCGCCATGGCGAAGGCTTCCTTCGAGGCCATGAAGGCGTATTCGGCCTCCTCGCTCATGCCGGCGCGCAGACGGCGGTCGAGCAGCCCTTTCAGCACGGGCTTCTCGACGATGCCCGTCAGGGTTGACTGATAGCCGTAGTCTTTGCGGGCCTCTTCGGTGCCTATGCCCGAGTGGCCCTCGTATAGCGACTGGCGCACCTCGTCAACATTCTTGCCGA
>JBGUZF010000002.1:0-2510 GCA_045222795.1 Bacteroidales bacterium | reverse complement strand
AAGCGGATATCGGGCTTGTCCGAGCCGTAGAGGCGCATGGCGTCATGCCATGTCATGCGGGGGAAGCGGTCGAACTCTATGCCCTTCATCTCCTTGAAGAGGTGCTTGGCCAGGCCTTCGAACATGTCGAGCACGTCCTCCTGCTCCACGAAGCTCATCTCGCAGTCGATCTGCGTGAACTCGGGCTGACGGTCGGCGCGCAGGTCCTCGTCGCGGAAGCAGCGCACAATCTGGAAGTAGCGGTCCATGCCGGCCACCATCAGCAGCTGCTTGTACTGCTGCGGGCTCTGCGGAAGGGCGTAGAACTCGCCTGGGTTCATGCGGCTGGGCACTACGAAGTCGCGGGCACCCTCGGGGGTACTCTTGATGAGCATGGGGGTCTCAATCTCGAGGAAGTCGCGGTCACTGAGGTAGTTTCTCACCAGCATAGCCATCTTGTGACGCATCACGAGGTTGTTCTTCACGGGGTTGCGGCGGATATCGAGGTAGCGGTACTTCATACGTATGTCGTCGCCGCCGTCGCTCTGGTCCTCAATGGTGAAGGGCGGCACCTTGGCCTCGTTGAGGATATTGAGGGTAGCCACCTCTATTTCGATTTCTCCCGTGGGGATTTTTGTGTTCTTCGAACTGCGCTCAATCACCTTGCCAGTCACCTGAACGACGTATTCGCGACCCAGCTTGCGCGCCTGCTCGCATAGCGGCGCGTTGGTCTCCATGTTGAAAGCCAGCTGCGTGATGCCGTAGCGGTCGCGTAGGTCGATGAAAGTCATGCCGCCGAGGTCGCGCGAGCGCTGCACCCATCCGGCAAGGGTAACGGTCTGTCCCACATTGGCGAGGCGTAACTCGCCGCAAGTATTTGTCCTATACATATCTATGTTATTTTATTCTCAGAAATGTAATCTGCAAAAATACACAAAATAAATAAAACCACAAAAAAAAACATCTTCATCGCACGTCTTACGAACCCACCACACCCTTGGGTGGAGGAGGCACGGAGATGACTCGGAGGTGACTCGGAGATGACTCGGAGGTAGAGGGTATTTAACCCTGACTTTCAGGCAATTAGAAATGTTAAATCCCCGTATCTCTCTGGCAACGTGGCGGGTACATGGCGCAAATAGCGCTATTTTTCGATGCTTTTCTTATAACCGTCCGTCAACCGCAGCGCGGTCCAGCATGCCTTTGACATCGTAGACCACACCGCCTTGTCTTACCACCCGACGGACGTCGATTGTCTTAAACTTATCGTGCGCCACAGCAAGGATGCAGACATCGTATTCCTTGGCAGGCAGACGCTTTTTCACCTCCACGCCATATTCTTTCTTCACACGCTCCGCATCAACCCACGGGTCAAAGACGGTGATATTCTTCGTGTACTCCTCGAGTGTGCGGTAAATGTCCACCACCTTGGTGTTGCGGGTATCGGGGCAGTTCTCCTTGAAGGTGAAGCCGAGTATCAGTATCTTGGCGTCCTTCACCATCACGCCCTTCTTATTCATAAGTTTAATCACCTGGTTGGCCACATACGAGCCCATGCCGTCGTTGAGACGCCGCGCATTGCTCATCACCCTCGGCAGCACACCGTAGACATGTGCCTTCTCAATCAAGTAGTAGGGGTCGACACCTATGCAGTGGCCGCCCACCAATCCCGGCGTCATCTTGATGAAGTTCCATTTGCTGGATGCCGCCTCGATTACGTCGTGCGTGTCGATACCCATGGCGTTGAATATCTTCGCAAGCTCGTTCATGAAGGCGATGTTGACGTCGCGCTGCGAGTTCTCGATTATCTTGCTGGCCTCGGCAACCTTGATGCTCGGGGCTTTGTGGGTGCCGTTTTCGAGTACACTGTTGTAGACCTCGTCGATATAGTCGGCGATGGCGGGGGTTGAACCCGACGTCACCTTCTTGATCTTCTCCACTGTGTGAGTCTTGTCGCCGGGGTTGACACGCTCGGGGCTGTAGCCGGCGAAGAAGTCTTTGTTGAGCTTCAAACCGCTGACGCGTTCGATCACAGGCACACATTCTTCCTCGGTGACGCCGGGGTAGACGGTGCTCTCGTAGACCACCACATCGTCTTTGGAGATGACACGTCCCACAGTCTCACTGGCGCTCCGCAAGGGGCGCAGGTCGGGGTGGTTGTTCTCGTCGACAGGCGTAGGCACTGCGACGATATAGAAATTGCAGTCTTTGATGTCCTCAATGTCCGACGTGCAACGGAAGCCATTGTCGCGGATAGCCTTCTGCAGCAGCTCATCGTCCACCTCCAAGGTGGCGTCATGGCCTTTCATCAACGCTTCGACGCGCTGCCGGTTCATGTCGTAACCCACGGTGCGGTACTTGGTGCTGAAAAGGCGTGCCAGCGGCAGGCCCACATATCCCAAGCCTATTACGGCAATCTTTATCTCTTCCATTATCTTTTCAACTCGTCAATAACTTTCAGCAGGTACTGTCCGTACTGGTTCTTCGCCATCGGCGCGGCCAGCCCGCGCATCTTCTCCTCATTTATCCAT
>JBGUZF010000001.1:0-5779 GCA_045222795.1 Bacteroidales bacterium | reverse complement strand
CAGACGTTCCTGTGGCACGGGGTTGTGCAGACTCACGGCCAGGTGACACTGGCTCTCATCGAGGAAACGCTTCATCCCGGGAATGATACCCACAGTGCTGACAGTTATGCGCTTCGGACTCCAGGCAAGACCCCAGTCGGCGGTCATCACTTGCGTGGCGGCAAGCACGGCATCGAGGTTGTCCATCGGCTCGCCCATGCCCATGAAGACGACGTTGGTGAGGTTTTCGTATTCGGGAATGGAAAAGAGCTGGTTGAGGATGTCGCCGGCACCGAGACTGCCGTGGAACCCCTGCTGACCAGTGACGCAGAAGCGGCAGCCCATCTTGCAGCCCACCTGACAGCTGACGCAGAGTGTGGCGCGGTCGTCCTCAGGGATATATACAGCCTCGATATGATGGCCGTCGAGCACCGGGAAGAGATATTTCTTCGTGCCGTCTTTCGACACTTGGCAGCGCACAGGCGTCTCGCGGCCTATATAGGCTATCTCGGCTAGACGTGCACGCTGGGCCAGCGAGAGGTTGGTCATACGGTCGATGCTGTCGACACACTTCTTGTAGAGCCAGTCGCAGATTTGCTTGGCCGTGAAGCGTGGAAACCCTTCGTTGGCGCACAACTCCTGCAACTGTGGAAGGGTCATCCCCAAGAGGTTTGTCTTTACTGCGTCAGCCACTTAAAACTTAACACTTAAAACTAAACACTAAATCAGAAGTCCCAGTCGAAGCCTTCGTTCTCAATCTCCTCTTGGAAGTTGGAGCAGTCCATCTCTATCGGCACCGCGGGTCGTTCGAAGTCGCCGCGGTAGAAGTTGATGGCGCGGTCCTTGTAAATCTTTTCCATATAGAGGCCGAAGATTGGCAGGGCCATTGCGGCACCCTGACCGTAGGTCATGTTGCGGAAGTGGATGCTGCGCAACTCGCCGCCGGTCCACACAGCGGTGGCCAGCTTGGGCGTGATGCCCACGAACCAGCAGTCGGAGTTGTTCTGCGTAGTGCCTGTCTTACCAGCGATAAAGGTGGAGTAGTTGTTGAGGTGGTACTTGTAGTTGAGGCGCACGCCGGTACCGCTCTGCACCACACCCTTCATGAGTTCTATCATCATGTAGGCCGTCACCTCGTCGAGGGCCTCGCTGCGGTGCGGGGTGAAGCGTTCGAGCACCATGCCTTTGTTGTCCTCGATGCGGGTGACGAAGATGGGCTCCACGTATTCGCCCTTGTTGGCGAAGGTGGCCATAGCTCCGGCCATCTCGTAGACGGTGATCTCGGGCGTGCCAACGGCTATGGCGGGCACAGCGTCGATGGGGCTGCGCACGCCCATCTTGCGGGCTATGTCGATGACCTGCTCGGGCGAGCCCTGCTTCATAAGGTAGGCTGACACCCAGTTCACCGAGTGCGCCAGTGCCCATTTCAGCGTCACCATCTCGTCCTCGCGCTCGTGGGTCGAGTTCTTCGGACACCAGTCGGGCTTGTTCCACACCTCGAAGCACACCTGCGAGTTGGGCACCTCGGTGCAGGGGAACATGCCGAGATCCTGCAGGGCCATGGTGTAGACGAATGGTTTGAAGGTAGAACCTACCTGGCGGTGGCTCTGCACGTTGTCGTACTTGAAGTAGCGGTAGTTGATGCCGCCCACGTAGGCTTTCACGTGGCCCGTGCCGGGCTCCACACTCATGAGGCCGGCGTTGAGGAAGCACTTGTAGTATATCAGCGAGTCCCACGGGGTCATCACGGTGTCTTTGGCACCCTTCCAGGTGAAGACGCGCATCTTGGTTTTCTCGTTGAATTTGGCGCGAATCTCCTTCTGGCTGAGGCCGTCGGCCTTGAGGTTACGGTAGCGATCGCTGTTCTTCATGGCCTGCACGAGGAACTTCTCCTGCTGGTCTTTTGTGATGTTGCAGAAGGGGTTGCCCTTACGGGCCTTGAGTTCGCGCTCGAAGGCGGGCTGTATCTCTTTGCTGAAATGCTCGCGCACGGCCTGCTCGGCGTAACGCTGCATGCGGCTGTCGATGGTGGTGTAAATCTTCAGGCCATCCTTGTGCACGTCGTAGTGTTCGCCGTTGGCCTTGCGGTGGTGGCTGCACCAGTCTTTCATATAGGTGCGGAGGAACTCGCGGAGATAGGTGGCCAGGCCGTCGTTGTGGCTCTGCGGCGTGTAGTGGCTCATGTCTATCTCTTTCTCGCGGTATTTCTCATAGTCCTCGTCGCTGAGGTATTTGTAGTTGTGCATCTGGTAGAGCACAGTGTTGCGGCGGTTCTTGCAGTTATCAGGATGCAGTATGGGACTGTAGGTGGTGGGTGCTTTCAGCAGGCCCACCATCATAGCGGCCTCGTCGACATCGAGTTCGGCGGGAGTCTTGTCGAAGAAGGTCTTGGCGGCGGTCTTCACGCCGAAGGCGTTGCTGCCGAAGTCCACGGTGTTGAAGTACATTGCCAGGATCTCCTGCTTCGAGTAGTTGTGCTCCAGCTTGACGGCCACCACCCATTCTTTGAGTTTCGAGAACACCACGCCTATCTTGCTCTGGTGGCCGCGGGGGAAGAGGTTCTTTGCCAGCTGCTGTGTGATGGTGGAACCGCCGCCCGACGAGCCGTGACGTCCGATGACGGTCTTGAAGAGCACGCGGAAGAGGCTGCGTGGGTCGATGCCCGAATGGTTGTAGAAGCGCACGTCCTCGGTGGCTATGAGGGCGTTGATGAGGTTGGGCGAAATCTGGTCGTAGGTTACGTTGCTGCGGTTCTCCAATCCTATGAAGCCCAGCACCTCGCCGTCGGCGCTCAGCACCTCGGAGGCCTGCAGGCTGCGGGGGTTCTCCAACTCCTCGAACGAAGGCATGAAGCCCAGCCAACCCAGCGACAGGAAGGTGAAGAACAGGATGATGAACACCCATATTCCGCCGAATATGAGCCACATGTTCCTGATGAGCTTCGGGTGTTTCTTATTTGTGTTCTTTGCCATAATGTGCTATTTCATGTTGCTGTACTCGATGCGCAGGCTGATGTCCTTGAGGCCTGCTATGGCGCTGTCGCGCATGCCGTTGGTGACGGTAAAGCGGTAGTTGCCCTCCATCGGGAAGCGGGCGTTGCGACGGAAATAGTAGCGGGTGTCGATATATCGGCCTGTGCGTCGTCCGTACCATTTGCCCGACGGGTCGGCCAGCGGGTATTCCATAGTGTCCTGGGCGTAGCTGCCGTCGGGGAAGGTGGTGCGTATGAAGAGGAAGGTGTTGCTATAGGGGTAGCTGACGCTGTTGCGCACCTCGAAGAGGAAGTTGAAGATGCGGTTGGTGTCGTCCACCGCCACGTCGAAGCACACGCTGTCGGCGGGTTGCCATCCGTACTCGTCCACTGGGCGGCTCTCGTCGTAGTAGACACTGCCGTCGCACGAAGCGAGGAGCATCGGCAGCATGATAATCACAAATAACAACAAGCGTCTCATAATTTCACTTTTTACTTTTAATTTCCTCTGCGGTCTCTGTTGCCGCCGCTGCGGCGTTCACGGTTGTCGCCCTCGCGGCGCGGCTTGCCCTCGCCCTCACGGCGTTGCTTGTTCTCGGGTTTCTGCTGGGCCTGCTGGCGTATCTTCTGGGTGTTGTGGCGTTCGTCGCGTGCGTGACGGTCGCGGTCGCGCCGTTCGCCGCGGTCGCCGGTGCCTCGGTCGGTCTTCTGTGGACGGCGTTCTCCGCCCTCGGGCTTCCGCTCGCCGTTGCGCGGACGCTGCTCGCGCTGCGGGCGCTCCTGTTCCTGACCCACGACGCCGTTGCCGCCTTCGCTGAGGCGCTGTATCTCGCGCTCCACCTCCTCGCTGTTGGCTTCGGAGGCCAGCGCTGTGGTCGACATCAGTTCCACCTGGTAGTCCTCGAGTTTCTCGGGGTACTGCTGGTTGCGGTTCATCTCCATGATGGCTTTCACGTCCTCGGCCTTGACGGCTATGAGTTCGTTCTCGCCCTCGTAGGCGTACCACATGATGCCGCGGAACACATCGGTCTTCTTGTATAGCGCCAGCCCTTTCTGGAAGCGGATGGGGCCCGGCTGCGGGAACTGCTTCAGGGCGTCGGCGTAGACCTCGTATTCGAAGTTGAGGCAGCACTTCAGTTTGCCGCACTGTCCGGCCAGCTTCTGCGGGTTGGGCATTATCTGCTGGGTCTTGGCGGCGCTGGTGGTGACGCTGCGGAAGGTGGTGAGCCAGGTGGAGCAGCAGAGCTCGCGGCCGCAGGTGCCCAGGCCGCCGACCTTGCCGGCTTCCTGACGCACGCCTATCTGCTTCATCTCGATGCGCACGTGGAACTCTTCGGCCAGCACCTTGATGAGCTCGCGGAAGTCCACGCGCTCGTCGGCGGTGTAGTAGAAGATGGCCTTCGAGTGGTCGCCCTGGAACTCGACGTCGTTGACCTTCATGTCGAGCCCCAGCATGCCCACAATCTGACGGGTGCGTATCAGTGCCGAGTGCTCCTCGCGCAGCGAGGCGGCCCAGCGCTCGATGTCGGTGTCCTTGGCGCGGCGGAACAGCTTGTGTATGTTCTCCGAGTCGGGGCTTATCTTGCGTTTGAGCATCTGCAGACGGCACAGCTCGCCCGTGAGGCACACTATGCCCACGTCGTGGCCGGGCTGGCCCTCGACGGCTACTATGTCGCCTTCGGTGACCTCAAGGCCGTCGGGCAGACGGTAGAAGTCTTTGTGGTTGTTCTTGAAGCGCACCTCCACGCAGTCGAAGGGACGCATGGTGGGCTGCCGTATGCCGGCGAGCCAGTTGGTGCAGGTGACCTTCGAGCAGCTCTGACGCTCTATGCTGTCCACGGGCTTGTAGCTCTTGGGACAGTGGTTGCATCCGCGGCTCAGGTAGACGGGTTCCTCATACTTCACCCACGGTATTTCGGGGTCGGGGTCGAGGTAAGGGTCGAGGGCGTTCTCCTCGCTGTGGTATTCCTCCACTTCGGGGTTCTCGCGCTCGACGGTAGGTTTCTTCTCTTCGCGGGCCTTGCGGCGTTCGCGCATGAAAGCCTCTATATCTTCGGCACTGGCCACCTCCTCCACATCGTCGGGTGCGGGTGACACAGGCTTCTGCTCCAATTCTTTCTCTTTATCTTTGTTTTCTTCCATCAATCAATTCGAGTAATTAGAAAAACTATGTTGTGTATATATTTCGTTTTATTTGTCAAATTCGCCGTTCTTATCTCTTCTTCAACGCCTTGCTCATGCTGAACGACAGCTGCATCAATGCTATCTTGGCGTTGGCGTTGCGCTCGAGGGCGAAGAGGGCTTCGTTCAGGGCAGCGTTTATCAGTTCTATGTTGTTGGCGGTGACCATCTGGGGGAACATGGCGTCGAACTTCTGGTCGCCAGAGCCTATCTCCACCGGCAGCCCCGCGGCGCCGTGCAGGAAACAGTCGCGCATCACCCCCAGCGCGTAGCCGAGGAACTGCTTCTGCTGCTCGCGGTTCATGGCGGCCATGCGGTCCACCTGTGCGCTCAGCTCTTTCATCTTCAGCTTGAAGAGCAGCCGCAGCCACTCCACCAGCATCTGCGCAAACTCCGCCTGGTTCTCCACTCTCCGATCCCCACTCTCCGCTCTCAGTCTCACCGTCTGCACGCGGCTGCGTATGGTGGGCAGCAGGCGTTCGTCGCTCTCGGCCACCAGTAGCAGGAGGGTGTTGGGCGTGGGCTCCTCGAGGGTCTTCAGCAGTTCGTTGGCGGCGGCGGTGTTCATCTTCTCGGCCATCCATATCACCATCATCTTCCATCCACCCTCGTAGCTCTTCAGGGCCAGGTCGCTGACGATGTGTGCAG